>JAVCCT010000372.1 GCA_030765325.1 Candidatus Stygibacter frigidus
CCTCCTCACCTGCTTTATTTGAGACAAGCCACACTACCAAAGATGGACATGAAATCTTAATGGAGCTTTCAGGTGTAAAATTTGAACTTCAAGCAGAAATATTTTATTATGGTGTTGCCCGTGATATAACCAAACGTAAGGAAATTGAAGAAGAGCTAAAAAGCAGTGAAGAAAGATTTAAACTTGCTGTGGAAGGCACTAATGATGGCTTATGGGACTGGGATCTTAAGACTGACTATACTTATCATAGCGCTCGATTTGCCACTATGCTTGGGTATGAACCTCAGGAATTACCCTATACGATTCATGCCTGGAAAGACTTGCTGCATCCCGATGATATTGATGAAGCTCAAAAGAAAGTAGATGAATACTTGTCTGGTAAAATAAAAATCTATAAATCTACTTTCCGTATGCTGTGCAAAGATGGATATTATCGCTGGATAACTGGCAGAGGAAAAGCACTTTGGGATGAAAAGGGAGAACCCTATCGTTTTATAGGTTTTAACACTGATATTACTACTCGTAAAAATGCCGAAAAGGAATTTATAAAAAGTCAGGAAAACTATCATCGGCTCTATGACACACTCTCTGAAGGTGTGATGTTCTTCAATCAAAAAGCTCAAGTAATTGATGCAAATCCTGCTGCTCAAAAGATCCTTGATTTCTCTTTAAATGAAATTAGAGGTAAAAATTCTGATTCTCGAAAATGGAAGACTTTCCACGAAGATGGTTCAGAATATTCCATTGAAGAAGAACCTATATTTCTAAGTCTAAGTCAGGGTAAATACTGCCAGAATGTCTTAATAGGATTTATTGATAGTGGTAGTGAAAAAACAATCTGGTTATCAGTTAATTCTGCTCCAATATATGAAAATGACAGTGACCAGCCATCCGGCGCTTATTCGATTTTTTCTGATGTTACAGAAAGAAAGCAGGTTGAAGATGAATTTAAGAAAACAAATGAAACTTTGATTGCTGCACAGGATATGGCAAATATCGGATATTGGACCTGCGTAATCAAAACCGGGAATTTAACCTGGTCAAAACAGATGTACACCATCTTTGGTCTTGACCCTGATAAGGATGCGCCTACTTATGAACAACATATAAATATCATACATGCCGATGATTGGGAAATGTTTGATGAAAGTGTAAAAAAATGCCGTGAGGGAGTACCTAATAACCTTAATTTGAAGATTAATTTTCCTGATGGTTCTATTCATCATGTAATTACACAGGGATTTCCAAGATATAATAAAAATGGCGAGATTTATGAAATTTTTGGTACTACTCTGGATGTTACAGAATTTAAGCTAAAAGAAATTGAACTGGAACTTAATCGTAATAATTTAGAGTTATTAGTTCAGGAAAGAACTGAAAAGCTGGAAAAGCAGAATAAAGACCTTAGGCATTACCACGAGCTCTTTATAGGCAGAGAATTCAGGATCAAAGAATTAAAGGATGAGATTCAAGCTCTTAAAGAAGAAGTTTACAAAAATAAATCAATTACTTGAATGAAATAAAACTAATCTCTTCCCTAATCTAATGTGAAATTATATATTTGACAATTTACCGGTCTATTATTTAGTCGAAAAAAATAATATGGAGTAGAATATGAAGTACTTATTTATATTTGTTTCCCTGTTTCTTTCCTTTAGTATGATCTATGCAAATGCTGAGGCATTTTTCAGATTTTCAAGCTGATATCACCCGTCAAACTGAAAGATTTCTCAATAATCCCGCTCATCAAAATATTACTCGTGAAACCAGAGATTATTCTGTTGGTGACACTCAATCTTTTTGGAGCTGGGATTTTTCTAATATGCCACCCGCCTGGATACTAACCCCATCAACTTGTCAGGCTGTAGGCGAACATTGCTACATTTTCGTTGCCAATAGTGAATGGAATGGAAATATGACTCAGGCAGATGTTGATACTGTCCTGGCTAATTTTGAGGAACACACAATAGCCTTCCCTGATCAGGGGATATATGATCTTAATACGGAGTATTTTGGTCCCGTACCAGATGAACTTGATAATGATCCCAAAATGATCATCTTCTATTCCGCTTTAGGGAGCTTTCAAGGCACATCCTTTGATGGCTATTTTAGTGCCTATAATCAGGTTACGGAAGCGGAAGCCCAGCAAATGAACCCTTCAGGTCACAGTAATGAATGCGAAATGATCTATATGACCTGCAATCCCTTGAATCCAATTGCACCCATCAGGCTTTCTGTGCTGGCTCATGAGATGCAACATCTTATCCACTGGGGTATGGATATCAATGAGGATACCTGGGTAAATGAAGGTTGCTCGGAATATGCCATGTATTTGTATGGTTATCCTGATCCGATCGTGGACTTTCCCAACCAGCCTGATAATAATCTGATTGTGTGGGATCAGACCTTCTCAGACTATGTGCAAACCTATCTTTTCACTGTTTTCCTCTCTGAAAACTTCGGAGGGCATGATATTATTTCTGAGATAGTTGCTGATCCAGCTAATGGGATCACTGGTGTCCAGAATGCTTTGATAAATATGGGCTATCAAGCTCCTTTTAATTATATATTCTCATTATGGACAAATGCCAATTACCTGGGTGATTATACCACTATTGATCTGCCAACCTTCCATTGTGTAAACACTTATAACAGTTATCCTGTTAGTGGCAGTGCATCCGTTAATGGCTGGGCAGCAGATTATTATAAATTTGTAACTGGAGATATTGATCTTGATATCAGCTTTACTGCCAATACCGGAGAATTCATTGTTAATCTCCTGATGGTAAGCAATTCTGGAGATAGTGAAGTTATTAATCTGGTTGCTTCCAGTAACGAAGGATCACTCACTTTGCCTGCTTTTGAACCTGAATATGATTATATGGTCATGAATATTTCAAATCTTACATCATCTACTAAAACCTACAATTTCAACATCGAAGAAAGCACTTTTGAAGAAAGGAATTTCTGGGCATATCACTTTAATAATAATAGTTATACAGAGATCACTGCTACACAGCAAATGTCTGGTGAATATTGTAATGTTTATGTAGATAACGATCTATGGAATATTGATATTACCCCTGATGATGTAGAACTGGTGGCAAGAGTGTTTGATGATTCCACTGCTGCTGATCCTGATAATGGCATTTATCTTCTCGATACCCAGATGTTTGGAATGCCTTCTGATATTGATGAAAACGGAAAAGTCAATATCCTGATATATGATATTGATGATGCAGATATCAACGGATTTTTTGCCCCGGGTGATATATCTGGTGGCACTCACAGTAATAATATGGAAGTTCTCTATATAGATAAAAATCCCCATGGTTCAGGGATAAACAGCTCTTATTGCTTTTCTACAATTGCTCATGAATTTCAGCATCTTATTCACAACGCCATGGACTCAAACGAGCAAACCTGGGTTAATGAAGGTCTTTCCTGCCTGGCTCAAACTGTTACTGGTTGGGTTAGTCCCTACTGGATGGTAATGTTTACCATGAATCCTGATAATAACCTGATCCAGTGGGTGGCTGGTCCTGATTATCCCCAAAGCTGGCTTTTTATGATCTATCTCTGGGAACATTATTGCCTTGATGATGAAAATATTATCTATGATCTTGTGGCAGAGCCACTTAACGGTATGGATGGGATAGATGCTGCTCTAATTACTACAGGCTGGAATGATGTAAGTGCAGAGGATGTATTCAATAATTGGGTAATCGCTAACTATGTTAATGACCCGGGCTTCATGGATGGCATGTTTGGCTATAATGACAATCCTGTAGGTACAGGTGATTATGCTATGGGAACAGCTGATGATATCACCCTCTACCCTACCTCGGAAACTAATACCATGCAGCACTGGAGCGTAAACTATGTTACATTTTCAAACCTGGAAAACAGTCTGAGAGTTTCTTTTATAGGTGATGCTGATTATTCTCAATACTCCGTCAGATTTGTTTCGCTTAATGGTGATGTTCCTTATGCACTATATGAGATGGAACTCGATGAATATGCCAATGGCGAGATCACTTTGCCTAATAATGATGATAATTATGACAATGTAGTGATGTTTGTAACTGACACTTTTGGTGGTACCGGCACAATAGATTATTCTTATATTGCAGAGGATGTGATATCACAGAATAATGCTTCGCAAGATAATATACCACAGATAGTTGAGCTGTCCTGCTTCCCAAATCCCTTTAACCCGCAAACCACTATTCACTACACTATCACAGAGACTTCAATGACTACGTTAAATATTTATAATATAAAAGGTCAGCATATAAAAAACCTGATATCTGAAACCCAGCCAGCAGGTTCTTACAATCTAAATTGGGATGGAACTGATGATATGCAAAATCCGGTTTCTTCCGGAATTTATTATTATAATCTTACAACTGTAGCAGGGTCAGTCACCAAAAAGATGTTAATGCTCAAGTAAATAATGTAAGAAGCTTATAAATTAAGAAATATTTAAGTAAAATAGGGAGGTATAAATGAAAAAACTCAAGGCGTTGAAAGTGGTGAATATCTTTATGATTCTGGCTTTTTTGGCAGCGGCATTATCACTGGTATTTTATAAATGGATCCCCTCAGCAATACAGGGAGAGTCTTTTTTATATGAAATGCACGAATTTGCTGGGACAATATTTATTATCATAGGAATTATTCATCTTGTCCTGAATTTTGGCTGGATAAAATCAATGTATTTCAAAAAAAAGAAGTAGTAAATCTGACTATTCCATAAAAAATACAGTAATTCAACAAATCCAGTTATATTATAATTAATCATATATTTAATTGTATGAGAATTAATTTAAAAAACGGAGGCGTTATGAAGTATTTACTGGTTATAATATTATTAGTTGGGAGTGCATTACTACTGGCACATCCAGCTTCAAAGGTGGATTTAAGTTTCGATAAAGAAACTTCTGTACTGACCGTGAATTTTGATCATAAAGTAAAAGATATTGATAAACACTTTATCTTTGAGATCCTGGTTTATCTAAATGGAGATCAGATTATCGAACAGAAGCTGGAAAAGCAGGACAATCTGGAAACCGGAGAAGTTTTCTATAAAATTGTAGATGCTAAACCAGGAGATGAGATCAAGGTTAGCATTAAGTGTAATAAGTTCGGAAAGAAATCAACAAAATTGATAATTGAATAGTGAGTGAAAATGCGATACAAATTCATCGCTCTTTTCCTCTTTTGGTATCTACTCTACTGGCATATAATTTGAGTAGATATGCGATAATTCCAGATAATGAATTCAAGGTTATTTTTGCTCGTGGATTTTATGGTGCTAATGATTTCGACTCTATACACTCTGAAGATAAAGATATTGAGTTTTAAAAATTTGGGGAATTGACATTTTCCCTGAAAGGAATAAATCAATCATTAAGATTGAACAGTCTCCGTCTATTTTGGGAAATGGAGGTGATTATTACCTTGACAAATAGATTATTAAGTAATTTCTAAAGTCAATAGAACAAATAGAAGGAATATATTATGTGTGGAATTGTAGGATACATCGGAAAAAAGAACGCTATCCCTATCATTATAGAAGGGTTAAAACGTCTCGAATATAGAGGTTATGACAGCGCAGGTCTGGCAATTATTAACGATAAAAGACAATTGGAAGTTTTTAAACAAAAAGGCAAGATTGTTGCGCTTGAACGCATCATGCCTCAAGCTCAGAGAACTTTCAGTAATATTGGAATTGGACACACTCGCTGGGCTACTCATGGTAAACCAAATACTATTAATGCCCACCCCCATACCTGCAGCCAAAATAAGATCGCCCTGGTACATAACGGCATTATTGAAAATTACATAGCTCTTAAAACTAAACTTATCGATCACGGCTATTCTTTTGATAGTGAAACAGATACTGAGGTGCTGGCAAAGCTGATTGGCTTCTTCTATCAACAAGATAATGACCTTGTTATCGCTGTTAAGAAGGCTCTAAAATTAGCGAAAGGTGCCTATGGAATTGCTGTGATCTGCAGTGATGATCCCTCCCGCATTGTAGCAGCAAGAAAAGGCAGCCCTTTGATACTTGGAATTGGTAATGACGAGTTTTTTGTCGCATCTGATGTAAATGCCGTAATTATCCATACTCACAAAGTTATCTATCTTAATGACGATGAGATTGTCTCTATTACCAAAGATAATTTCGAGATTACGAACCTCGATAATGAGATCATTGAGGCAATTGTTTCGGAAGTGGACTGGGATATTTCTACCATAGAAAAGGGTGATTACAAACATTTTATGCTCAAAGAGATTTTTGAGCAGCCCGTTTCGGTCGAAAATGCCTTCCGAGGCAGGTTGATTAGCAAAATGTCAACTGTGCGACTCGGCGGTTTGAATATGACTCCAGCCGATTTAAGAAACATTAAGAAAATTCAAATAATTGCCTGCGGCACTTCCTGGCATTCAGGATTAATAGGTAAATTTGTTATTGAATCTCTGGCACGCATCCCTGTTGATGTGGAATATGCCAGTGAATTCCGCTATCGTAATCCAATCATTACACCCGATACTATAGTATTCGTTATCAGTCAATCTGGTGAAACTGCTGATACTCTTGCAGCCCTAAGAGAAGCAAAGGCAAGAGGTGTCAAAGTTTTTGGCATTACTAACGTAGTCGGCAGCACCATTGCCAGAGAAACAGATGGTGGAGTTTATATCCATGCCGGTAATGAAATCGGGGTGGCTTCCACAAAAGCTTTTACTTCTCAGACCACTGTGCTTATCCTCCTCGCTGTTATGCTGGGAAGAGTGAATCATATTGATCCCGCCTACGGAAAACGATTCATTAATGAATTAAGACTTATACCTGATAAAATCCAAACTATCCTCCAAAGCAACGACTATATCAGAGAAATCGCTAAAACTATTATGAACTCAACTAATGCTCTTTATCTCGGTAGAGGTTTACATTTTCCCGTCGCTCTGGAAGGTGCGCTGAAACTTAAAGAAATTTCATATATTCATGCCGAAGGTTATCCAGCTGCAGAAATGAAGCATGGACCTATTGCTCTGATTGATAAAAACATGCCAGTGATTGCTATTGCCTTAAAAGATGATATTTATGATAAAATCATCTCTAATCTCCAGGAAGTAAAAGCCCGAAACGGCAGGATTATTACTATTGCCACTCAAGGTGATGATTTAGTTACGGATTTCAGCCAGGATGTTATATATATCCCCGAAACAATTGATATTCTGCAACCTCTCTTATCAGTAATCCCTCTGCAACTGCTGGCTTATCATATAGCTGATCTCAGAAACCTTGATGTCGATCAACCCCGGAATCTGGCAAAAAGCGTTACTGTGGAATAATTATTCCCTTCGCTTTATTTACTGGCAATATTCTCTTTCTCATATTAAGTTCGTTCGTCTTGATATTATTTAATTTAATATCTGTAACTACCCTAAAATCACCATTTTTACTAAAACTTTCTCTTGTGCTCCCTAATTATCTGCAATTATGTACCTTATGCCTTGTTCAACCGTTTCTTATCACCTCTACCATACTCCCTGTGGCTTCCCTGTTCCTTTAATATAGTTTAGGAATACTGATTGTTACAGTAGTTTGGTTTATAATTCTCTGTTTTGCTAATATTGGGTTCTTCTGTTTATCAGGATTTTTCCATGCTATAATAGTTTTCCCGATCACGTTTAGCATTATCGATAGCCATCTTTTTCAGCAAATTTGACATTCCATATAATCAAGTTATACTTTAAAGATGTCACTTCTGGCGTGGTTTTATTAGGAGGTTAATAAAATGATAAGAATCTTATCCGTAATTGCAGGTGGTGTTTTAGGATGGTTGTATTACTACTTCGTAGGCTGCATTAGCGGCTCCTGCCCCATCACATCAAATCCCTATATCACTATCATCTTTGGAGCAGCATTCGTTGGGTTACTCGTCCCGGATATTATCAAAAAGAAAAAAGAAAAGGAAATTGATAATGATCAAAGTTAACCAAGATTATTGTCCTCAGGATCATGTGTGTCCTGTTATCAGAAGATGCCCCGTTGGAGCTATTACCCAAAAATATTTCCAGGCAGCTCCCGGCATTGATCCAGAAAAATGTACAGATTGCGGCATCTGCACAAAATTATGCCGTGCCTTTAATAAGGCATGATCAAACTTTTTCCCAATATCTATCAGTGAACATAATCAACGAACCCAGATACTACTGATCTCTCACTCCCCAACTTCCCTTCAATCGCCCTCCCCGTGTTACGGGAGAATATTTATGATGAATTACTTGACCTTGAGAAAGATTGTCATGATATGTGGCATATTAATTTTTAAGGTGGGAAAAATATGAAAAGATTTGTTATCATTTTACTATTTTTGGTTCTTTCTTACAGTATATTTGCTCAGGTAGCATATTTCGGGATGGGATATAATGTAAGTCGCGGTGAATATGAGGGTTTTAACTATGTAATTGACCGCTATAATGAAACTAGAGATTATCTTACTGATGAGATGGATCATATCAATCTAACTCGTGGTATGTCTTTTGATTTAGCATTAGCTATGCCAGGTTTCTTGATTGGAGCTGGTTTGCAATATAATCGGGCAAAAGTGGAAGCTATTGGATTGATAGATGAACAAAAAGTTCAGTGTGATTTTAAATTGCATGAGCTTAATATTCCATTTGATTTTGCCCTGGCAATAGGTGATGATGGATTCTACTTCGCCCCTGGAGTCGGGATTAACTGCATGTTCTGGAGATACCTGTCACGCTCTGGTGAAGCAAATAAAATTGAGGATTATGATTATTATAAATCTATTGGAAGTGCTGGTATTCATGTAAAATTCTTTGTTAAATTCATCTTTGGAGGTGTGGAGGATAGTGGTTTTGGTCTAATTCTCGAACCCTATTATAATCTTGGATTATTAGATTCAAAGATGTGGACAATTAATGAAGAAATAAATCCGAATACATATTTAAATGATCCCGAAAAGCTAGAAAAATTCAGTCAATTCGGAGTAAGATTATCCCTGATTCTGAAAGTCGAAGTGTGATTTATATAAACTGATTTAATTTTTAAATTTATTAGAGAGGATAGATGGCTGCTATGAAAATGAACATTAGGGCATTCCAGGAAAAAGATACTGAAGAAGTTATTCGGTTATGGACAGATTGCGGATTAACTGTTCCCTGGAATAACTCTAACAAAGATATCCAACGTAAACTTGCTATTCAACCTGAATTGTTTCTGGTGGGCTGTATGGAGCGTCTAATCATTGCCTCTGTTATGGCAGGATATGACGGACACAGGGGATGGATATACTATCTGGCTGTGCATCCAGCTCACCAGCACTCAGGATTTGGAAGGGAAATAATGCTGGAAGCTGAGAGGCTTCTGCTCAGCATGGGTTGCTCTAAAATCAATCTACAAGTTCGCAGTTCTAATACATCATTAATTGAATTCTATCAGTCAATTGGTTATAAAACAGATGAAGTCATAAGCATGGGTAAACGTCTTGTGAAGGACTGCTGAGTACAGAAACGAAAATACTATTTACTTGAGCTTTTCTTTGATCTCGATCAGAATGTTCGTCATGTCCAAATCTGCTGGTGTTCTGACTTCTATAGTGATTCCTCTGATTTTGCCATACCTTTTACCATTAATGAATTGATCAATGTATTTTGGCTTTAGTTTACTGGTTTTCAGCAGATCTTCTACTTTATCAGAAAAATAAAACGTAGTTCTGAACATCTTATCACCAACGGATACCCAACAGATAGTCTTTTTCTTTTTAGTTATCTTAAAAAGCCAGCTCTTACCGTCTTTATAATAACGCCACTCGGTATTAAAATCAGGATGACCTTTCTGCAAAGATTCCTGAAACAAATCCCAGTCAGTTTTTACTGCTCCCAGATGAAGACTAAGAATTACATCATCAGGAAATACATCTTTATCATTTAAAGGCTTTTCCATGACACTCCTTTTTTATTAAATCCCATTTTATCTGAGATATAAATTTATTTAAGTTTATTATGCTTCGCATCTAAAAGTAAACTTTCAACCTCGCTGCCAGTGAATTTTCGAACTGGCTGAATTCTGCTTTGTTATTTCCTATTGCGATGTAGCCATAAATATCAAGAGCTACGTTATCACTGAGAGATACATTGATCCAGGGATTATAACTGATACTTTGATCATTCAGATTGATAATGATGAAATTCGACCACTCAATAAGTTCTGCCAGGGAATAAGTGTCACCCAGATAGAGATAATCACGACCCAAATTAGTGCTATCAGTAAAATACTCCATCCAGTTATTGAAACCATATTGATCTTCTTCCGTATTTCCCAAACCGTTATAATAATATTCTGCAATCACATATACCCCACTTTGGAAAGTGAAATCTGTACCAATGATCGCCTGACTAAAATCTTCTGAATCTGATAAAAGATTATGAGCCCCTTCACCCCAAAACCCAAGTCCCAATAGTGCTCCAGAAAAACTTATTCCCAGTAAATCTCTATCCTCACTGCTTTCCAGCATAGTGTAATAGTCCATTTTTTGCCTAAGTTTGCGGGCATAAGTGAGCTGCACATCATAACCCAGTAAAAATTGCTGCAACATAATCGATCGGGTGGATTCCTGCCAGTTATCACCAATTGAAATGAGAGCTGAGATCATACCTTCAGATGAATAGGGGATCTCCAGTTTCAGAGCATTTACACCTCTTTTTTCATAGGTGGGATCGAATATATTCTTCTGATTATAAATATCTGTAGGATTCCAGGCATAGCCGCTTCCCGATGCAATTTGCTGCTTGCCAATCCTCAGATTGAAATGCTTTTCATAGATACTTAGATAGGCATTATCCAAAAAAATCTCGTCCTCATAGGAATCTGTGAATCCCTCTGCCAAATCTGCAACCGGAGTACCGATTTGCTGAGCATAATTGGCGACGGTTTCTGATGGTATATAATCAAGTAAATTAATACTTTTAAATCCATGATATGTTTGGAATACCAGGTTTGAATTAAAAGTTATAGAGGAAGAATAATCTTTATTGAGATCCAGACGCAATTTGTTGTATGCCTGGAATTCAGGATTGCCCCGAAAGGTAAGAGATGATTGATGTTCATAGTAACCAAAGAAATCAAATTCCATTGCAGAAAGTGAGATTACGGAAATAAGTAGTATTATTAATAATATAAATTTCATAATGTTGCCTCTTAATGTTTTTTAAGATTGTTAGTCGTAAAGATACTATCTTCCAGCTTTTTGCCAATTTCTATGTTATCTATCAGCAAAGTTGTGTCTCCCCCATCCAGCAGATTAGTCATTACCATTTTTTTGGCAACCCAGTGTCCATCGATTAGCTCGATATTGCTCATGGTTAGACGCTTTAGTAGCTCTTCATTTTCATAATAATCAACCTGCATAGTAACAAATCGTTCCGTATCTGCCCATAATATCATTTTGGAATAATGAGTACCATTTGGTTTTGGCAATAATTCCAGTTTGTAGCAATCCCTATCCGCAATTTTTTCTGTTCCCAGCAATTTATAATCATTTTCTTTTGCCAGATTACCAGCACTCATATCCTCATAAGAAAAATCACTTCCCTGCACTTTCCTTTTTCTGGCATGACTGGCAAGATGCCTTACCCTGTCTGTTTTGGGAGTGAAGAACCAGATATCATCACCATTATTAAGCATTAATATCTTATCTCCTTTCACTCGTCCTGGTCCGGTATAAACCATCAATTGCTTGTCGTTCTCATCCTTGGAATATGTTTCCATCTCCAGAGTTCTTTCTTCTCCAGAAGAAGTTATAATTATCTGTTTACCGCTACTATAGCTCGATGACACTCTTTCGGATTTATCTATTTTTGCTATGATTTCATCTACCGTGGGATCGGCAATTAATAATGCACCAATTGCCAATATCATCATTAATATTAAGCTCTTTTTCATTTTATTTCTCCTTACCCATTTTCTTTCTATTATCTATCAATTGCAATGCAGCAGGCAATAGTGTTACAGTTACCACAAAGCAAGTACCCACTCCAATAAACAAAGCGAGCCCTAAGCTCCCCAAACCACGGTAAGTTGCAAAGTTTAATGATCCAAAGGCCAGCATAGTTGTTAAACTTGTGATAAGTACAGCTCTACCAGTGGAAGTGAATACCTTCCTGATGCTGCCTCGTTTTTCTGCTGAATAGCGGTGAATTATATGAACCCCGTCATCCACTCCGATTCCCAGGATCAGGGGAAGCCCCATTACATTTAATAAAGTGAGTTTCAAACCAACCAGTTGCATTACCCCAATCATCCAGATTGTACCCAGAATAAGCGGTATCATGGCTAATACTGCCATCTTGAAACTGCGGAGATCAATCAGCAATAAAATGAAGATGATTATTAATGAGAAAAGAGCTGCTCTCCTGCCATCCTGACCTACAATATCGATGAGTGTATAAAAAACCAAAGGCATACCTGTGATGTTTTCATCCAGATTGCTCATCTGATTTTTAAAGCGATCCAGAAAAGACAGATTCCACACACTTTCTTTGGGATACATGGAAACCAGATACTGATCACCAGATTTGCTGATAAACTGATCTTTGATATCATCTGGCAACATGCCCACAGTGATAATGGAAGTGGAAGCCATGGAAAGAGAATATTTTTTGAAGGCCTGATAAAATCCAGTTTGGAATTGATTAATTCCGGGAAGGTAATCATCCTGCCCATCTAAAACTGACAGCAGTTCAGCAATCGAGCCATTATTTTGAGGATCATTATAAACCCCGATCAGGATCTGAGCTTTTTTATCCAATTTATCCTGACCACCCATATATGCCAGTTGTGCCAGCTCAATAATGTTGTCTTGCAAACGCTGAACCTGCTCCACTAATGCCTCTTTGTCAGAATTCATAATTTGTTTTATGGAATTATTTTTATCTAATTCAGTACGAATTCTTTTAATGATCTCACTGCGGTTTTCCTGCTTTTGAAGGCTGGGAACATAATCGGATATGGAAGTAACATAACCTATCATTTTCATATCCCGGGCTTCTTCAGCAATTTTTTCGGATTCTTGAATGGAATTAGTGGCTATCAGTGCATAATCCGGAGTCATATCGAATTTATCTTCTAAAAGATGTTGCAGTTTAATGGATTTCAATCCCACAGGTTCCATGTTCAAATAATTATAATCAAATCCTATTTTAGAAGCAGATATCAATAAGATCACAGTTACCACAATAATAATTATTATTGTAAAATAAGGATGATTAGCCAGCTTCTGAGAATAGCCACCCAGAAAATGGAATTGAGTAGATACTCTTGTTTTTTGGGTTTTACCAAATTTTTCCTGCATCACCAGCAGTGAAGGTAAAACTAATAAAGTTGCAGCCATACAGAGTATAACCCCGCTTCCTGCTACCAATCCAAATTGATACATTCCTGCTGAATTGGAAACCATAAGTGTATAGAAAGCAAAGCCGGTTGTTAATGCACCTGTAATTATCCCTCCACCAGATTTTAGAAAAGTCTCTCTTAGAGCTGCTTCAATGGAATGACCCTCGGCTCGCAATTCTGTGTAGATTGAAATTATATGGATGGAAAAATCAATTCCTAAACCTAATATTATTACTCCGAACATAGAGGTCATCATATTTAAACTACCTATGGTAAGACCTGCAAAACCTGCTGTCCAAATAATTCCCACTATCATAGTGATGCCAGCCAGAAGAGGAGCCATCCACATTCTAAAGGAAACTATAAATAATATAAGGATGAGGATCAGGGCGATGATGGTAGTATAGTTCATATCCTTTTTTGCTGACACCATTTCATCTCGTGCCAAAGTCATGGTACCTGTAGTGCCTGCGTCTATTCCGGGATATTTCTGCAATTCTTTATTTATTACTTCATCAATTTTATTTACTGCAGCAACCACGGTATCCACTTCATCGATAGTAAATTTCGGCTGAATTAAAAGGATTATCATATCCTTTTCGGGAGAAAGACTATATTCATCACCGATTAGAAACTCTTTAGCTGCCGTATCTGTTTCAGCTTCAGAGTTGCTTATTTCTCCTTCTCCATACTTAGTCATGGTTTTCACCAGATTATCTATGCCATCGAACATCACCATGGCATTATTTTCTTTCTGCTTGGTGGAAATGCTTTCATCATCATCAATATAGGTTTTCTCAAAGCTGTCATTCAAATGAGTCAGCCAGGGAATCAAATTCAAATCAGAATATAGATCCTCACTGTTTTTCAAATCTTTCAATTTCTGCAGCATCATCCCATTTTTCAATATAAAATCTGCATTGATCTTATAATCTACACGGGAGACATATTCATCCAGTTCTTTGATCCTGGGAGCAATATCGTCTGCAAAACTTTTCAATGACTGTTCATCTCCTGTAGCTGCCAGAATAATGACCGAAGCCGAATCATAATTATCAATGATATCATTGTACCCTTTCACAAGAGCATGATTTTGTGGCATCAGGTCTTTAAACTGCATCGACAATTTAAGGTCTTTGGCAAAAAATATGGCAACTATTGTTATCAATATTGTAAACAATAGAAAAAGACCGGGCTTCTTTGCTGATAATTCAGCGATTCTTATTAATAATTTTTCTCTCATTTTTCTACCTCTTCTTTATTCCATTCATAAATATCTTCATAAAATTTTCTGTCAAAGAAGCTGTATCGAACAAATCCTTTCGCATTAACCATTGCAGAAGAATGCCATCTAAAGCTCCGATAAAGAGTGATGCACTAAAGGTAGTATCCATTGCGCAAAAAGTTCCCTTATCTACCCCATCCTGTAATATCTGTCTAATAACATCTCTGTATTGACTATAGATTAATTCCAAATTGAATACGCGATTGATCTCTTCATTATGTTCTCTGATACCTTCAGCCCAGATATCCAGCATGATCTCTGCAAAATTATAATGGTTATCAATTAAAGACGTTACAGTCAGTGCCACAAATTGCTGCAATTTATCTACTGGATCATCATATTTTTCCATAACCTGAGCTGCTCGATTGCCAATTTGTGAAAAATGCATCTCAAACAAATTGATAAATATGTCATCTTTATTCTTAAAATACTCATAGATCGTACCTTTGCCAATGTTTGCAGCTTTGGCAATATCTGCCATTTTGGTTTTTACCACACCTTTCTCGGAGAAAACTTGCATAGCTGCCATTATTATTCCCTGCTTTTTTTCTTCCTTATCCACAACTTTCGGACTCATATTTTAACCTCACTTTTATTATGACCGACATGTCGGACAAAAATAAATGGCAAATATAATTGTCCAGTATTTTTTTTATTATAGAGTTTTTTAAGTATTTTACTAACTGATATTTCCGACTTGCTGTAAATATCTGAAATATATGCAATTATCTTTTGGAAGTAAAATCATCGATTTTATAATGCCCTATTTCACAACGATATGCGCCATTATGCAATTTCCCTTTTTGCCTGTTTAGCTGATTCAGAAACCTTATTACCAAAAAGCCTTTTTCAACTAA
>JAVCCT010000325.1 GCA_030765325.1 Candidatus Stygibacter frigidus
CACATGCGAGGGACAACTATTCAAAATTCAAAGGATGGGAAAATATATCATACTCGAGTGACAGGTATCCCTGAACAAGAAGCACAGAAAATTTTCGATATACTTGAGATGAAAACAATAAAGAATATAATTATCAAAGAATCCTCATTTCATTTGTAGTACCCAAATTTAAAACAGGTTTGTTGTTTTTCAATGTCTTAACGGTTGTTTCTCGAAAGATGGGTTAAAACCAATGGATAGTATTGTGATGCCCATTCAGGGCTTTTTTTTAAGTCAGTGAACATTTTAATTCCGGAGTGATGCTAAAATTTAACTTAGTAAGGTTGACACAAATGAAGGGTTAAGAAGGTTTTGTATATTGTTACCGGTGAGTCCCCGTCAGGGAGATTTTCCGGCTACTGGTGTTTAATTAAAAATCGGGAGAAGTTAATGCAATATTATGATCTGATTAGGCATGATCTGGATAAATCAGCCTTTTTTAGGAATTTTGGGAGCATTCTGCAGGAAGACGTGCGAGGCAATCTGTTTCATCATCTTAACCGAACAGTGAAGGCACTGTTACTTAGCAGAGCATATTTTGAGACGGGTAAAAATATCATATTAGTATGTGCCGATGATAAACTGGCAGAAGATTTTATGGATGATCTGCAATTACTCGCCGGTAAAGAGAATGTGTATATGCTGCCGGATTATGAGACACTTGCCTATGAGCAGCGTTCTCCGCATTACACGATCAGGGCAGAGCGGATTCGTACATTAAGCAGAGCATTTACCTCAACTCCGGCAATTTATACGGTATCAATCCGGTCATTATTACGCAAGATCGTGCCGGCAGAAATATTTTCACGTTATGTGATAAATTTAAAGATGCTGGAAACCAAAAATCCTGATCATTTGATCTCTGAGCTGGTGGGGATGGGTTACAAAAATGAATTTCAGGTTGCCAAAGTGGGACAATTGGCACGCAGGGGCGGGATTATCGATATATTCAGTCCTAATCAGCCAAATCCGGTGAGGATAGAATATTTTGGTAATGAGATAGAATCGATGCGCTATTTCAGTATCGGCAGTCAGCGTTCAATTGGTAAAGAGATAGAAGAGATTACCCTGATCCCATCGCGCGAATTTTCGCTTCATGATATCAGTGCCAGTGACAGGCTTTGGGAGCGCATACATGAGAAGGGTTTTTATGATGGTATTGAGCAGGATATCAGTTTATTATTAAAGAAGACCAGTGGATTTGCTGATTATTTTTCTGAGGGATCGACCATCTTTTTCTGGGATGAATATCAATTTTTTAGTGCCACATATCGCGAGATCCAGGATGAAACACAACAGGCATATTTGAAGGCACGGGAAAAAAGGCATCAGGACGAATTGCCTGATCCTGAGGATCTGTTTTACAGTAGAAGCTATATTCAGCGGTTATTTCAGCGATTTTCGCATTATTTTTTGAGTAATAGTTATCAGGAATTCAAGCGCATAAATATACAGGTGGAAGTGCCTGTATCCAGCCAGGTGAGCCAGCAGGGAAATCTGGAAAGTCTGGAGCAGGAATTAATTGAAAAACTTGATGAAGGATACCGGATAATAATTCAAAGTGACAATAAAAGCCAGAGTAAGCGGATGAGTGATCTACTTGATAATCTGGAAGGTAAGCTTCATTTTCAGATAGGTGTATTTCAAAAGGGATTTATTCTGCCTGATGCCAGGCTGGCTATATATACTGATCATGAGATATTTGCGCGTTACCGTCAGCGTACTCGCAGTGCCAGATTCAATCGAGAGCAAGCTCTGGTGGATTATGAAGCTTTAAAACCAGGAGATTATATAGTCCATATTGATTATGGAGTGGGAATATATAAGGGATTGCGCAAGATGCCCTCAGGGGGATCGACCATTGATTGCCTGACGATCGGGTATGCAGAAAATGATGTAGTATATGTGCCAACTTTTCAATTGAACCGCGTATCCAAGTTCGTAGGGGAAGAAGGCAGCACACCAACTATCCATAAGCTGGGTGGCAAGATGTGGGAGTTAGCAAAGAAACGGGCTAAGAAGCAGATTGAGATACTGGCAGAAGACCTTATCAAGCTTTATGCAGAACGGCAGGTACGCAAGGGTATCAGTTTTGATGCAGATAGCGTGTGGCAGCAGGAGTTGGAGGATTCATTTATCTATGAGATCACTCCAGATCAATTGCAATCCACCAATGAGATAAAGAGTGATATGGAAAAAGATAAACCCATGGAGCGGTTATTGTGTGGCGATGTGGGCTATGGTAAGACGGAAGTGGCAATGCGAGCGGCTTTCAAGGCAGTGATGAGCGGATATCAGGTGGCAATCCTGGCACCTACAACACTGCTGGTAGAGCAGCACTATAATACTTTCAAAGAAAGACTTGCACAATATCCTATGCGGATAGCCATGCTGAGCAGATTCCGTAGTAAAACCATGATAGGCAAAGATCTGATTGATATGTCTGAGGGTAAAATTGATATCGTGATCGGGACTCACAGACTTCTTTCCAAGGATATCAGATTCAAAAAACTGGGACTATTGATCATCGATGAGGAACACAGATTCGGCGTGCGACATAAAGATAAACTGCGTCAATTAAAATCAAATGTGGATACGCTTTATATGAGTGCAACACCCATCCCGCGCACCTTGAGTATGTCACTCAGCAAACTGAAAGAGATGTCATTAATTCGAACTTCACCCAAAGCCAGACTGCCCATTCGGACAGTAGTAGTTCCTTTTGATGAGGAAGTTATCAAGGACGCTATAAATCGGGAAATAGATCGTGGTGGTCAGGTTTTCTTTGTCCATAATCGAGTGCAGACGATAGACAGCATGGCAGAGAAACTGCGAAATTTATTACCTAATATCAGTTTTGGGATAGGTCATGGACAGATGCCCGAAAAGCAGCTTGAATCTATCATGCTTGATTTTTCGGAGCATAAATTTGATGTACTGCTGGCATCCACGATCATTGAATCAGGGCTTGATATTCCCAACGTAAATACCATAATCGTCAATCGGGCTGATACTTTCGGACTGGCGCAGCTATATCAAATACGTGGAAGAGTGGGCAGAAGTAATAGACGGGCTTATGCCTATCTTATAATTCCCACCCGCATGACAGATATTGCCCGTAAAAGACTGGAAACGCTTACTGAATATGAGTCTCTGGGAAGCGGTTATCAAATTGCAATGAAGGATCTGGAGATCAGGGGAGCAGGAGCAATGCTGGGTACCAAACAGAGTGGAGCGATCAATTCTATTGGCTTCAATTATTATAATAGATTACTGGAAAATGCGGTTGAAAGTATTTCACAGGGTAAGGGAAAGATCGAATGGGAAGAAGAAGAAATAGAGGAAAAGCAGGATATTTCTGTTTCAGAAGATTTCTATCTGCCTAAGGAATATATCGAAGATGAACAGATTCGTCTGG
>JAVCCT010000181.1 GCA_030765325.1 Candidatus Stygibacter frigidus
TAATCTGGTGAGAATATCCATCAGCCTTTTAGCTGATATTGCTATCTTGCCACCATTAATCACATTTGCTTTGATATGAGCAATGACCGTAATCTCAAGATCAGTGACGGTGATTATCAGTTGATTATCTTCTTCCTCAGCCTCTATCAGAAAATTAGTAAGTATCGGCATAGTGTTCTTGCCAGGGACTATATTGATCAAATGCTGAATATAGGGTAACAAATCTCTGCGTTCAATTGAAAACTTCATAATATCCTCTTTTATTTAAAATATACTTTTGATATCAAAAACGATCCTCAGCGAAAAATAGTCAATAGAATTATTTTATCAGATAAAAAAATAAGCAAGGGTTATTCACCCTTGCTTAATTTGTGCTAATTTTGAAACCAATTAAACTGATTCTTTTAGTTTCTTTCCTGGTTTGAATACAGGAACTTTGCGAGCTGGTATTTGAATTTTTTTACCAGTTGAAGGATTCACACCTGTGCGAGCTTTGCGCTCGGCAACTTTAAATGTACCAAAACCAACAAGAGATACTTTGTCACCTTTTTTTAAGGCTCCACCTATGTTATTGAGAACACAGGTCAAAGCAGAATTTGCTTGTTTTTTTGTTAATTTTACATCCTCACAAATTTTCGCAATTAATTCTTGGCGATTCATAAAACCTCCTCGGTTATTTAATAGTACTATATAGGTTCTATGGCTAAATGTTGTCAAGTAAAAATCTATTCACTAACTAAATTACTTACCTAAAGAAATAATAATAAATCCGCTAATACCCACATCATGCAAGATTATATTATTGACATCGTGTAAGTTAGCTACTAATGAACAGAAAATCAACTTTCTGAAAAAAAAAGTAAAAAAATCTTTAAAGTGGAAGTTTCACTTCAGATAATATATTATCAAATATGTGAAAATACCTATTACAGGCAGGACAGAGAGCACAAGGAGAAGGAAAAATGTGTAGGGATTAAGAATATAATCAAGCTGTTCTGGGAAGATTTTTTCTACGAATTTCTCGAAGGAACTTTGGCGATAAACTTTGAGTGATTTTACATAGCGAGTTTCTGGTGCTACCGTATCGTCTCTTTTTTCTTTTTCTGGTTTTGCCTCTTTCGTTTTATATTGAGTACGCTTAGTTTTAGGTTGTGTAGCTTCCGGTGGTTCTACTTTTTCCTCTTTTTCTGTAGGTGAGGCATATACTAAGGAGAAGAAGATATCTATCCCATCATAGACAAACCAGCTAAGGACAAAAAAGACTGCTACAATAACACTGAACAAGAGCACAAACTTATACTTTCTCATATTCTAAACTCATTTACCGCTTTAATAAATACCTGGTTCAACTTTCTATCAGCCACGGAAACTCTCAAGCAATTCTTCAAAATTCCCTGATCTCCCACAATTCTAACTGCGATTTCATTTTCTTTCAGATAGTGGAATAAGTCAATGTAATCTTTGCAGCGGAAAAGTAGAAAATTTGTAAATGATTTGAAAACCTGCACTCGATCAATATTATTCAAGAAATTATAAAGTTCCTCCCTTTGCCTGATAATCTGCTGATTGTATTCGAGAAAGATTTTCTTATTTCTGATAATGGTTAGTGCTAATGCCTGAGTTAAAATGCTCAGATTAAAAGCAGTAAATACTTTTTTGATCTCATGGATATTTTCCTTACTGGAGATCATATAGCCAAAGCGGAGTCCTGCAGCAGAAAAAGCCTTTGAAAAGGTTCTTATTATGACCAGATTAGCATACTTATTTATCAAATCTACCAAAGTAACACCAGAGAACTCAAAATATGTTTCATCGATGAGTATCAATTTATCAGGATTCAGTTCAATGATCCTGATGATATCGTCCCTGGGAAACAGATTTCCAGTTGGATTATTGGGATTGCAGATGATTATGAGCCTGCAATTGGGATTTTCTGACACCAGTGATAAATTATCAAGGTCAATGCTGAAATCATCTAATAAGGTTATGGTTTTGAGTGATAAGCCTACAGCATCGCAATAACTCTGATAATCAAAATATGATGGAGATAGAGAAAGAGCAAAGGAATTGCTGTTATCCCTGACGGCATTAAACAGGTAATAAAGCATTTCATCTGCACCATTACCTAATATTATCTGATCATTCTCTACATCTGCATATGTTGCGATTTCCTGATATAGCTCCTGAGTAATATTACTATAATAGCGATTTAGGTGAATATTATGCATCAAATCCAAAAATTCATGCTTAACTACCTGAAAAGGATCAAGGGTGCTTTCATTTAAGCACATCATATATTTAAGATGCGGAACATCCACATTGACCTGGTGTTTTTCCTTGAGGTCATGACGAAAGAAATACACAAAGACCTCCTTACTTCTTATATTTTTGTTGTCTATTTAATTATAATAGTAAAATTGGCAAACAAAAATTAATGGGAGGTTTTGCTGTTGAGATATAAATATATCCTGCTGGATCTGGATAATACACTTTATGATACGCTCCAGACGGAAAAGCAGGCAATGAGAGCGTTCCTGGAGTATTATGCTGCGGATAAAGATATTGAGAAATTATATGTGGAATATCAGCATATAAATCATGAGCTGTGGACTTCGCTGGAAGAAGGGAATATTAGTATTGATAAAATAAATACTGAACGGTTCAGAAGATTTTTTGATCAGGAACATATCTCAGCGGATCCTGTAGAAGCAGGAAGTTTTTACCTTGATCTTCTTTGTAAAAATCATCTATTTTATCCTTCAGCAGCAGAAATCTACGAATACTTGACAAAAAAGTATAGGGTGGCATTAATCACTAATGGACTGAAGGCTGCTCAGGAAAGGAGAATTCGCAATACTTTCCTGCAACAGGAAATCTCACCTTTATATATTGGTGAAGTGATTGGTTATCATAAACCTGATCCCAAAGTAGTAGAATATATAATGAACCAGGAAGGCTGGGATGATAAAAAACAGGTGATGATTATTGGTGACAGCTTAAGCTCAGATATTCAATGTGCTGTGAATTCTGGTATATCCAGTATCTGGTGTAATTTTACCGGAGAAAGTCCTGGTAAATACAGACCCGATTTCACAGTCTATAATTTAATAGAAATAAAAAATTTATTATAGGAGAAAAAATGAAAACAACAGGTAAATTATTGCTCTTGATTTTCATTATTATCAATATAAATAGCTGCACAACAAAAGGCGAACTAGGTACAGAATCTAATCCCATCAAGATGTATTTTGTACCATCTATGGAAGCAGGAAAAGTGGTTACTAGTGGAAAGGCTATTGCTGCTGGATTGGAAAAACTTACGGGATATAAATTCAAAATCGCTGTACCCACAAACTATGCAGCAGTTATCGAAGCTATGGGTACAAACCAGGCAGATATCGGTTGGCTGCCTACATTTGCTTATATTTTGGCAAATCAAAAATATCAAGCTCAAGTTGCACTCACAACGGTCAGAAATGGTTTGGAAAAATATCGCGGACAATTTGTAGTAAGAGCAGACAGCGGAATTAAGAATCTGCAAGATATCAATGGCAAAGTAATCGCCTATACTGATGCTTCATCTACATCGGGATATATCTACCCCTCTGCCCAGTTAAAGATGAATAATATCAAGCCGGATAAATATTATTTTGCCGGTGGACATCCCCAAACTATACTCGCGGTATATCAGGGCAGTGCTGATGTAGGCTGTTCATACTGGTCTCCCCCGCAAAATAATGAACCTCAGGATGCCAGAAAAGCTGTGCTGGATACTTATCCTGATATTATGGAAAAGGTAATACCTATTGCCTTTACAGACTGGATACCTAATGACACTGTTACTTTCCGTAAAGGAATTGATGATGAGATGAAATCGCGGATTGTAGATGCTCTGCTGGAATTTGCCAGCAGCGAGCAGGGACATGCTGTATTATATGAGCTGTATTCTGTTGATAATTTTGTGAAATCAAGCGATAGTGATTATGACATTGTTCGAAAGTCTCTGGAGACTTTGGGATTTGGTGCTGAGGAATTTGTGAAATAATGACAGAAATTTTACGAACTAAAGGATTAAAAAAAGACTTCCCGGGAGATGTGCAAGCTCTCAAAGATGTTGATCTTGCAGTTGAAAGAGGAGAATTTCTGGTTTTGCTTGGTTTGAGTGGATCAGGGAAATCCACTCTATTGAGATGCTTAAACAGACTGATAGAGCCGACCTCCGGTGAAGTATATTTCGACCAGCAGAAAATCACTGACTTGCAGGGAATGGAACTTCGCAGCATCAGACGCAAATTTGGCATGATCTACCAGCAGTTCAATCTAATAAGTAATCTTTCAGTATTAGTGAACGTGATCTCCGGTAATCTGGGCAGAATGAGTTTCTGGCAAAGCATATATCCCCTCGCAAATGCAGAACTGGTAAAAAGAGCCAAAGAAAATATTGCCAAAGTCGGGCTGACTGATTTCACCCGCACCAGGGTGAAAAATCTGAGTGGTGGTCAGCAGCAAAGAGTTGCTATTGCCCGTGCTTTGATGCAGGAGCCTGAGGTAATTCTTGCGGATGAACCCGTAGCAAGTCTTGATCCCGCCACAGCAGACAGCGTTATGCAATATCTGGGAAAATTGAATCGTGAGGATGGCATCACCATTATTTGTTCATTGCATTTTTTGAGTCTGGCACGCAAATATGGCAGCAGAGTGGTAGCTCTCAAAGATGGCAGATTGATGTTTTCCGGTTCACCGCAGGAAATTGATGAAGCCAGATTTCATGATATTTATGGTGAAGACGCCCAGGAAGTGGAGATACGATGAAGAGAACTTCTGCAATATTATTTGATTTTATTTTCTTTACCTATTTTACGGGATGTATCATTTTCCTGATTAATCGATTTTTTGTCTGGAATACATTTATCCTGCCAGGTTTGATCGTTACTACATTATTAACAGTGATATTTCAGTTGATAAACGACTCCATCGGATTGCGAATCATTGAGTATAAAAATTTACTTAAAAGAAAATTTTTCCGCACTATCAGTGGCTGGTTTATAATATTGCTTTTAATAATCACGCTTGTGGTGGGTTGGATAACAGTAGAAGTAAATATCCCAGATTTCCTGATGGGAATGCAAAATACTAAAGGTATTCTCAGCGGATTATTTTCACCCAATCTCAAGAATCTGATACCCATGCTCAGTGCCCTGGCAGAAACTATCTATCTCGCATTACTGGCAACCGTGTTTGCTATTCCCTTTGCCTTCCTGTTCAGTTTTCTTGCTGCTCGTAATCTGATGCCCAATACTTTCTCGGGCAACCTGGCTTATATTGCAGTGCGCACAGTAGCAACTTTCTCACGCTCAGTGGAAGCAGTTATATGGGCAATTATTTTTTGCGTATGGGTAGGGATAGGACCATTTGCCGGAATGCTGGCGCTATTAGTTCATTCCATTGCAGCTCTCACAAAATTATATTCAGAACAGATAGAAAATATCAATGAAGGACCAGTAGAGGCGATCAAGGGAACTGGTGCTTCCACCCTTCAAACCTGGCTCTATGCGGTGATACCTCAAATCATTTCTCCCTACCTTGCTTTCACCATCTACAGGTGGGATATCAATGTTCGCATGGCAACTATTGTAGGTTTTGTCGGTGGTGGTGGAATTGGTTTGGCTTTACAACAGGAACAGCAATTATTAAGATGGCATAACGTAGGATTGATCATCTGGCTGATAGCAATAGTTATCTGGATAATGGATATGATCAGTGGGAAGATCAGAGCCCGATTAATGGATTTATAATGGTTTTTAAAGGTGTAATTTTTGATCTGGATGGTACCCTGATAGATTCAATGGGAATCTGGAGGGATGTCGATATGGAGTTCCTGAAAAAACGCGGTATTGAGCCTACTCCTGATCTTTTTGCTGATGTTCCTGAAGGAAATAGTTTCAGTGAATATGCCTATTATGTAAAAAATAGATTTAACCTTCCAGACAGCATTGAAACAATATGTGCGGAATGGACTGAAATGGTGAAAGAACATTATGAACACCATATCGGTTTACGTTCAGGTGTTCTGGAATTACTTAATTTTCTAAAAAATAAAAATATCCTGATGGCAGTGGGAACCAGCAACTCAATGGAGCTTACAAAAGCAGTATTAAAAAATAACCAGGTTTATGATTATTTTAAAATAGTGATATCAGGTGACACACATCTGCGTGGAAAACCTTTCCCTGATATTTTCTGCGAAGCTGCCAAAGAACTGGGCTGTA
>JAVCCT010000110.1 GCA_030765325.1 Candidatus Stygibacter frigidus
AATAAACCAGAATACCTACCCGTCCCAAACACCGGCTCTGCCGGTGTTTGGGACGGGTAGGTGAATATAAATTATAAAGCCCCAGATTGTCGCTCCGCTCCAACCTGGGGCTACAAATAAATATCACTTACGGTGAAAATCCTCAAAATATATTGAACCGTCTCCCGGGGGGATGCTAACAGATACACAAAAAAGACTTGACTAAATTAATTGTTTCACTAAAACTAGAAAAAAATAAAAGGAGTAGGTAATGAAAAATATTGTTATAATAGTTTTAGTGTTTTTTTTCTTCGTCCATATATTCGGGAGAAGTACAATCAATGTTCCAGATGAGTATGTTTCTATTCAGGATGCTATAGAGATTTCTCAGGATGGTGATATAATTTTGGTTCAACCTGGAGAGTATTTTGAGAATATCGACTATCAGGGAAAGTCAATTACTATTAGTTCTTTATTTTTAACAACTAATGATGAAAGTTATTCTGAATCTACAATAATTAATGGAAATGGTGAAGGTAGTGTTGTAACGTTTCAAAATGGTGAATCCTCTATGTCTGTATTATCTGGATTTACTATAAAAAATGGAGATTCAATTCAGGGTGGAGGTATATATTGTACAAATGACTCGAATCCCTATTTATTTAAATTAATTATCACAGAAAACATCGCAGATAATGGTGGAGGGATATATTTGGATAACTCTAGTCCAAATATTGAAGAACTTATAATTAGTGAAAATAGAGCTGAAGGTTTTGGTGGAGGAGTACTTTGTGGCAATAGCTCTTCACCCATTATTGAAAGAACAATAATTGACAGTAATTATGCATCTTTAGGTGGTGGTGGAATTAGTTGTGGTGATAACTGTGATATCAGTCTATTGAATACTACTATAATCGATAATGATACATCTGACGACGGTGACGGTAGTGGGATTTATTGTAGATATACTCCCACAATTGAACTTATAAATAGTATTGTTTGGTCAAATTCTTCCGACCAAATATATTTTTATAATCATGTAACATCTGTAACAATGATAATAGCTTATAGTGACATTGAAGGAGGCCAAAATTCTATAATTACAAATGGCAATGGTACAGTTAACTGGTTAGCTGGTAATATAGATATGGACCCAGAATTTGTAAATGCTGATGAAGATGATTATCAATTAACATTAGATTCTCCATGTATAGATAGTGGAATTGATTATCTATTATATGATAATATGGTTCTTATAAACTATGACGAAGAATGTTATTATGGATCGCTTCCTGAAATTGGAGCATGTGAAAGTGAGTATATAAGCAATGATATAGTTATGAACTTATATGTCGATATGGGTATGGCAGAATTTGATACTTTATCCGTATGCGGTAATATTGCCCCCTTGAATTGGGATTTCACCAATAATGATAACATGTTAGAAATTTATCAAGATAGTATTTGGTTAATTCAAATTACATTTGAAGAGGGTTGCTCAAGGTTTTTGGAGTTTAGATTCGCTGTAGATACTTTGGATACAGAGAATTTACCTAATGGGAACCACATTTGTATTTTAAATGAATCCGAAGCTATTCAGGATCGTTGGTGTGAGTATGGTGTCGGGGGAGAAGTAACTTCTGAAGATGAAACATCTATCCCTAATTTAAATGATTTATTTATAAGAAATTATCCAAATCCATTTAATCCCCAAACATCTATTAGCTATAGTTTTCCACCATTAGAAAAAGGCACTATATCGATTTATAATATAAAAGGGCAGCTTGTAAATCAATGGCTCAATCTTAAGGGATCAGGTAATATTATTTGGGATGGGAAAAATAGATCAGGTAATCTCTCTTCTTCTGGAATCTATTTTGGTCTAATTAGATCAAAAGATCAAAGTAAAACTTTGAAGATGACATTAATAAAATAGGGTAAGAGGTGATTAAAAAATCTGGCAGTTTTTAAAATATTTTGACTAAGGTCTCATGCTTGCCGAGTCGTAAGATATTGAAGGCTGAACTCACGGAATTATTCCTCTTGACAGCGAAATAATGTGGAATCAAGTGGGCATGAGGTAATAATATGTCAGTACAAAACACGGTTTTTCTGATGGAAAATCAGATAATGCATTACAGTTGGGGATCACGCGATTTTATTGCCAGGTTATGCAGGGAGAAAGTACCCAGTGAATTACCCGAGGCAGAATTATGGCTGGGAGCACATTCCAAAGCTCCTTCACTGATAATCGAAGGGCAAAATGAGATGCCCTTGGATCAATATATTACCCACGATCCGCGTAATATCCTGGGAAATGAGACTGCAACTGAATATGGAGAACTGCCATTTTTATTTAAGGTGCTATCGGCAGCCCAACCTTTATCTGTGCAGGTGCATCCGAATAAGGAGCAGGCAAGAGCAGGATTTAAGGCAGAAGAGGCAAATCTGTTACCGCTTGATGCCGCTATCCGCAATTATAAAGATAAGAACCATAAACCGGAAATGCTGCTGGCGCTGACACCATTTGAGGCATTAGTCGGGATACGTCCCTATGCAGAAATCGTGGAACTGGTCACATTGCTGCGATTGGATGATAGGATAGAGGAATTTGAAGATATTATCAGTGGAATAACAGAAGAAAAGCTGAGGGGATTTTTCGCCTGGATTATGGGTCTTAAAAAACGAACCAGGGATAAGGTGAGAAACAATATCCTACGGGCAGCGATGCTGCGGCGGGGATGCGATCATCCATCAGCACTGGCAATTGAATGGATCTGCAGGTTGAATAATTATTATCCGGAAGATATCGGGATTTTTGCTCCGCTGGTGATGAATACTATCAAGCTGCAGCCTGGTGAAGCTATATATATGGATGCAGGGATATTGCATGCCTATCTGCAGGGCTCAGGACTGGAGATCATGGCAAATTCAGATAACGTGCTGCGCTGTGCTCTCACTGTTAAGCATATTGACGTGCCTGAACTGATGAAGATAGCCAGCTTTAAACCGGTATATCCGCATTACATCCGACCAGAAATGCAGGGCATGGAAGAAGTATATGTCACTCCGGCCCCGGAATTTCAGCTTTCGCGCTTCAATTTAAGCAGCTCGATCCGCTTTAATCAGCTTGATTCTGCTCAGATCATCCTGGTTATGGAAGGCAGCTTGAAGATCACACCAGAGGTGGGTGATGCGCTTGAGCTGGAGCAGGGGCAATCTGCTTTTATTTCTAAAACTGCTATCTCTTGTCAGCTGGCTGGGAAAGCTACATTTTATCGGGTGCAGGCAGGGGGAAAGTAATTGAAAATTGAAAATGAAAAATGGAAAATTACTAAAAGGTGATTGGGAACTTGGCTGTTTTTTAAAATATCCCATAACTCATAACTTCTAACCCCCAATTTATTTTCAGCCGCGAACAATCTGTGGTGGATTTTATCTCACTGTTCACTGTTCACCAATCACTGTTCACCAATCACTGTTCACCAATCACTGTTCACCAATCACGATTTAACAAAATAGATTTTTATTGACCAATAATTGGGCTGCAAATATGAAAGATGGTGTAAATAAGATCAGGACAGGAGAATTATGGTATTAAGTTATTACCTGTTGAAATATCCTTATAGTTTGATGTGGGGTATGCAAAGATTGCTGGGCAGGGGAGATTATTTTGCTGCCTATTGCGGAGATGTGCTGGATTATTATATCATGGAGCCAGTTCTGAAATATTTGCCTGAATTGAAGATCATCAGTAAAGATAAAAAGGTGCAGGCAGCTCTGGCAGCAATGGGCGTGAAATCAACGCGGTTGCCGTCATATCCACGAGGAGTGCTGATGTGCAGGCTGGCAGGGCATAAATTTCCAGCCGATGGCATGAAAAAGATCGGGATGCGGCATGGACCTTTTCATTTTAAGGCATTATCAGATAAAGCAAACTACAATATTTTTGACCACTTCATATTTACAAGTGAGCATGAAGCAGAATTAGCAGCAAAGGCGGGTATAATTAATGGAGAGGGGATAGGCTATCCTAAGCTGGATAAGGCTTTTGATGACAAGATCAGCACCTGCTGTCTGGATAATTTGGGTGCTCAACTGGGATTGAGTCCGGAAAAGAGAACTTTGCTGTTTACTGCCACCTGGGAAGGGTCACAGATGAGTGCTATTGACAGGTGGTTTGATAGATTGAAAGAATTGAAAGATGACTATAATCTGCTGGTGTGTCTGCATCCGTGGACTGGTGAGAAATATCGGAACAAAGTGAAAAATACAGCGGGAGTGTATTATATAGAGAGCTATAATACCATACCATATATCATGCTGGCAGATATCTGCATCGGTGACACGTCATCGATACTGGGTGAATGTTGTGCGCTGGGTAAGCCTATGATCACCTTCAGGATGAATAATGCCGGGCGAATGGTAGATTATGTGATTGAGATGCTGGAGCGGATAAGCGTACGGATAGAGCGGTTTGAAGAGATATCGGGAGCGATAACCTTATGCGATGCGCGGGATGAGGAATTAAGCCGGGAGAGGAAAATAGCAAATGATCTGATGTTCAGCAATCTGGATGGCACGGCAGGGAAGAAAACGGCAGACTTTATTCGGAAACAATGGGAGATATGAAATAATGGTGACCAGTGAAGAGTGAACGGTGAACTGAAAAACCAAGAAATCAATGTAAAAATTTAAGCAACGAACAATTACTAACAAAACGAACTATCAGGTGTAGAGTGAACTGAATGCCACGAAATCAATGTAAGAATTTTTTAGC
>JAVCCT010000038.1 GCA_030765325.1 Candidatus Stygibacter frigidus
AGACAATGATGCGCAGAGATGATGATAGAGCAGAGTATCAGCAGATTAAGCAATATTCACCCGATAACAGAGCATATCTGGAGATCGTGGAGATGTCAGATTTGACTGACTTGCGATATCTATATCAATATCTGCACTATATTGGACCTAATGAAATAGAAACTGCAAAATTCTTAAACAATTATCCAAATGAAAAAGTAACCAGACTTGCAAAAACGCTGGTAGATGCCTATATCAAAGGTTTCGAGAGTGATAATAAGGATTACAGCATCAAAGATACTGGAATGATCATGTATAATATTGGGCAGGAACAAATAGTTCGTAACGCTATCCGTATGCTGAAAGGATATGGATTATCTACCATAATATCTTTTGTGGGCAGCACTAAGGTAAATCCTCAATACAATTTTGATCACCGTTGGGATAGTGCAATTTATCTTGATCAGGAGATAGTTGATCAATCGATAAGTGTATTTACAGAAGCCTGCTCCAGGACAGCAGATTTGCTGAAAGGGTATTCTGGAGGAATTTATTTTGATAAATTTGGTGAAAAACTATTCTCACCGGAGCAGAAAGATGAATGCCTTAAACTTGATCCAGGGCAGCAGCAGTTAATGAAAAAACTGAGCATGAATAGAAGCCAGATCATGGATAAATATGCACCACGTTCAGAGACCAGTTTTTGTATTATCGGCTTTCCAGTCCCAGAGATTGGAAACCAGTTTACAGAAATATTTGAAAATACTGCAGAAATAAACATGCTTGAATCTGAACATTGGGAAACTATCCAGCAGAAGATCATTGATGTACTGGATAAAGCTGATTATGTGGAAGTAAAAGGCAAAGGTGAAAACCTGACCGATATACGAGTACAGATGCAGAAACTGGTGATCCCAGAGAAGCAAAGTAATTTTTGTAATTGTGGAGCTGATGTGAATATCCCGGTTGGTGAAGTTTTCACTTCTCCCCAACTGCAGGGTACAAATGGGATACTTCATGTAACTGATATTTATCTTGAGGATCTGCATTATGATAATCTTAAATTGAAATTTGAAGATGGTTTTGCCACTGAATATACCTGCACGAACTATGATGATGCTGAAAAGAACACTAAATACGTCTTTGAAAGTCTATTTCTTCCTCACAAAAAGCTGCCTTTAGGTGAATTTGCCATAGGTACCAATACACTTGCCTATTTGATGGCAAAGAAATTTAATATCTTGCCTCAGATGCCGGTGCTGATCATTGAAAAGATGGGACCTCATTTTGCGATTGGCGATACCTGCTTTAGCTGGGAAGAAGATAAGCCCGTCTTCAATCCTGATGGGAAAGAAATAATTGCCAGGGATAATGACGTGAGTATTCTGAGAAAAACTGATATGGATAAAGCATATACAAATAAACACACTGATATTACTCTTCCCTATGAAGAACTGGCATACATCACAGCCGTAACTGCAAGCGGAGAACGCTTTGATATTATCAAGGACGGACGATTTGTGGTTCCGGGAACAGAAGAATTGAATGCACCCCTGGAGGAATTGGAAAAGTTATAATGGAACTGAAAGATATAACAGATAAAAACCGGATTGCCTGGAATGCAGTGATGCCCTATCATCAGCGAGTAAAAAAGCAGGAATGGGATCGTAATTTCCATCAACCCGGCTATATAATACAACAGGAGCCAGAGCTAAGTAAACTTAAAGAACTGGTAATCGCTGGTAAGTCAATTATTCACCTTTGCTGCAATAATGGCAGGGAGCTGCTCTCGCTCAAAAATATGGAAGCAGCATATTGCCTGGGAGTAGATATTAGTGAGGCTGCCATAATGGATGCAAAAGGTCGGGCTTCTAACTGCAATATTGACGTGGAATATCTACGCAGTGATGTCTATGATCTGGGAAAGGAATATTCTGAGCAATTTGATCTGGTTTATATGACTATCGGTGGTCTGGTTTGGTTGCCAGATATACAGCGTTTATTTGCAATAGTAAACAGATTATTGAAACCCGGTGGAGAGTTCTTTATTTATGATTCCCACCCGTTCACGAATATACTTCCCTGGGATGGCGATACAGACACGAAGATAGAGATCAGCCAGCCCTATTTTCATCCTGAAGCCTGGGAATGGAGTGATGGTATGGATTATTATGGAGGTGCGGAATATGAAGCACCAGTGCATTATGAATTCACCTATACTCTCTCTGAGATAATGATGGCTTTGATCGATAACAAAATCGAGATCAAATTTATGGGAGAATATGAAAAGGATATCTCCTGCGGATTTGAATGGCTTCAGCAGAGGAATATGAAATTGCCTTTATCATATATATTGATAGGGCAGAAACAAAAGGATATTAATGATGGAGATAAAACAAATAAACCCGGAAGGAGCACGAATAGTAGAATTTGAGCCTAAGTATGCTGCTTCAGTTGCGGATATGTGGAATGCCAGTGCCGAAGGCTGGAATGGTGATATGTGGGATATGACAGAGCAAAAAGTGCTTAATGAAGAACTTAATGCGGACAGCCTGGTCTTGTATCTGCTTATAGATGATAATGAAAAAGTGATGGGATATTGCAAACTGGAAGAATATAATGATAAAAAAGCCGTTTATATTCCACTTTTGAATGTGATCCCCGCCTTCTGGGGCAGGAAATATGGAAAAGCATTACTGCTGAAAGCTCTTGATACAACGATCAAACAAGGATATAACAGACTTGATCTGCATTCCTGGAGTGGTAATACTAAAGCTGTACCCTTATACAAAAAGACAGGATTTTGCTGGCAAACCAACAATTCATCCATGTATATGATGAACTATTTGCCATTATTATTTAATCTGGAGTTATTGCAACCCTATTTTGCTCAATTAGACTGGTATAATGATTTTGATTGTGATCTGGCTCTAGAACCTGATGGCAAGATGGAAAACGGCTTTGAATTTTTTCATTATTGCTGGAAAAAGGATGACAGGTATTTGGAAGCGGTAATTGATGCTAATGTCAAAGGATTGTGCCGGGTAAAGTGTAATGACTTTGAGATGAACCTGAAGGCTGCTGGCAAAAAGGTATATTATGGCAAACGGGAAGTGCAACTAGAGCTGAAAAACAATCTTTCTGATCCCCTGATTATTGAGATAGAAATGTCTGGTGAAGCAGATATCGAAGTTGATGAGAAACGAGAAATCACATTATCTGGCAGTCGAACAGAAACTTTTTGGATAGAGGTGAAAGATGATTTTGAGAGAAAGGGTCATGATTGCCCTGCCGTTATTGCCAATCTAAAAATCAATGACAAGTTTATACCTCTTAAGCTGGGACTGACACCTCAGGCTCCAGTGCAGGTAAGCTTAAAAGCTG
>JAVCCT010000370.1 GCA_030765325.1 Candidatus Stygibacter frigidus
CCAGTCCATTGATATCATTTTTTTCTCCTTACCTGGGCAAAGCGCCTAATTTATTACTGCTATTTTTCCCCGCTGTCTATTTCCACCTATCTGCATTATATAAAAATACATACCGGAAGATACTTTGTTGCCCGAATTATTCTCTCCTTTCCAGGAATAATAATTCTCCAGTACTGTACGGGGTGCAAAACTGGCATGAAAAACCAGACCTCCGGCCAAATCATAAATCCACAAATCACCTTTCTCACCCAATGGCAGAGAAGCAAACCTGAACTCCTCATACTTTCCCGTTTCAAAGGGATTGGGGTATGCTATCATATTTTCAAGTGTTCTATCTGTCAAGATGAAATATGTTTTATTACCCAGGTTATTAATCAAATTACCTGCCAGATCAGAAATATTACTGATTTTTAGATAATAGGGCTGATTACTTGGAAGCATAGGCATTCTCAGAGAGATAACAACTTGATCACCTTCTGGGGAAATCTGACTGATATAATTATCAGGATCGGCTAAAGTTGTAGAAAACAGGTAATTTGATATTGACATTGCACTATTATTATCAATAGTTTCACTAAAATGAATAATCACCCTTTGAGGGTCTAATACCTCTGAAGAAACAATCTGAGGAGCAAAAACATCCTGCTGCCAGGTAAATTCATAGACGGCACTGGTTAATGTAACTCCTTGTTCGGAGGTAAGATCACTCACCTCGATCTGATAATTGTCATTTTCACGGATTTGCTGATGAAAAGCAAGTATAACGCCTTTTTTCTGATTAATAACATTCACGGATGCTGGTCTGCCAAGCTCATTATTTACCAGATAATGACCAGTATTCACACAAGTATTTGATAGTGTCTGATCAAAATTAAGTTCCAGATTCCAGGGAGAGATCATTTTTACTGGTTCGGATAGAGCAGGAGGGAAATAGGGCGAAGCAGTTTGCCAGAAGGTCGGCAGACTTTCCTGGGGTTGATAGGTTGTGTTTTTTGCAGTCAGCCGATAGTCCCAGGGGTTTCCCGGCAGCAGATCAGTATCCATAAAACTATAATCTGATGTTTCTGCCAGCATGATTTCCTGCCAGTCACTTTCAGAATGAGCTTTGCGATACACCCGATAAGATTCTGCCATTTGATTAGGTAACCAGGTGAGATTTACCGAATTCTCATCAATAATTTTAATCTGAAATCCTTCCACTGGTGGGGGACCGGTGAATTCCTCCCGAAGCTTGATATAATTTACTTCTCGATCGCCTGATATTGAAGAATTAGCAATAATATGCCCCTGATTCCCATTCATTGACGGCACAGCAGCAATCGTATTGGGATATTCCTGATCAGAATTACCATTCCAGACGGGTACATAACTGTCATTGATATCATCCCCATCAGTATCTATATAATCTATAATATAAAGATTGGGGTCTAAAGCAAAAACCAGCTCCTCATCCCCATCTCCATCAAGATCTGAGCAGGTGATAGCATTATTTTCTCGATATTCATCAAAATAAAGTATATCAGTAGCAATATAATTATTATCAAGTCCTGAGAACGAAAAAAAGACGAAACAGCTGAAAGTTTTAGATTCATTACCTGAATCATAATTCCAGGCACCTACGCAGAAATCTGTTTCATCAGCTTCCCGGAAATGCCCACTTACCAGATAATCTGCATCTCTCACTGGCATGCGCTGATTCCACACTAGAGTAAACTGTTGATTTTCGCCAGCTTGCTCAAAAACCATCACATCACCATCATTATCACATGAAATAATGTCCATTCTACCATCTTTATCCAGATCAGAGCATTCCACTTTATTAAGAAATTCATTTTTACTATAAGTTTCAGTGCTATTGCCAATGAGCTGTTCAGTCTGCCAGGAATTTCCAAATTTCCGGTGAAGCCCCAGCACTCGATAGGTAATATTTCCCATCGTAACATTCTGGATCAATGCCAGATCATCTATCCCATCTCCATTATAATCAATGAATGATCCACCATAACAATTATTTAATGTCCAATTTAGGGTTGCATATCCTCCTGACACATTATAAACCGCAGCAGAATTTGCCTCCACTCCCACAATTTCAAAATTATCGCCCATTACGTTTCCCCAGCTATGGGGCCAGAAATTAGCAGCAAAACCTGAAATCACACTTCGCTGCTGCAATCCGGTTCCGTTATCCTCCCAGATAGAAATCGTGCGATTCAATTCTTCATCCAGATGCATACCTATCAAATCATTATATAATTCATCATTATCAAGATCCATAGGTTTGGGCAAACATACCAGTGCCTCCCCAGCACTATTATATTCCCAGGAGCTGTAATCGATACAGTATCTATTTACTGGCAATATCGCAGGAATAGTATTCTGACTTTGGAGAAAGCTACCATTAGTGGCATTGATCACAGCATTATAAGTTCCTGGCTGCAGCAAAACGGGCAGTTTCAAATAATGAAGACTATCTTGACCTATGGAATATAAAGTAAATGGTGAAGAATCGGGGCTCTCCATGACCACTTCCAGATCCACTGATTCATCGTATTTCAATTTCAGATAATTTACCAGATTCTCCCCTTCATAACGCTGCTGAATAGCTGTTTCTGACTCCCGCATTACCGGTGGTGTCTGGTCTATATTTATATTGAAAATATACTCATAATGCTGATTTGAAACAGTAACTAATTCCACTTTCACAATGCAATCACCATCTTGATCAGGAATTTCAAACCAGGCAAGTTCATCATTTATCACTTCCTGATTATGCCAGTATGGTGAATTTTCATGGGGATATTCCACTGAAAGCCAATCCAGAGGTGTTGGTGAATCCTGCTGTGTGAACATTACACAATATCGTGAAAAGTCTGGTGCTGTCACAGTACCCATAATACTCACACTGCTGCTGATTCCCAGATTATCAAAAGGGTAATTGACTTCTATTAACGGAGTATTCTGGATTTGCAGAAAAGCAGCAGCATTCAGGAGTCCATTACCATAATATATATCTTTTCCTATGTCACCTTTATCTTGAGCAGAATATGCCAGTCTGGCTCGTATTTCTTCAAAACTAAGATCTGGTTCTCGGGAAAGTAGTAAAGCTATCACTCCACTGATATAAGGAGCACTCATAGAAGTACCGCTCATATTTTCATAAAAGGGTTCTTCAATATCAAAGCAGCTTATCACGTTCACCCCTGGTGCCATTATATCAAGGTATTCTCCATAACTGGATTGCCAGTAGCGTTCACCCTGATCATCCACCGCTCCCACAGAGATCGTGTGTGCCAGTTTGGCAGGATACATTAAACCATAAGAAGCCGTGTTACCAGCACTCACCACTATGATACTACCGCTATTATAGGCATATTCACAAGCATCTGCAATAATGGGAGAATAAACATAATCACCCCAGGAGAGATTGATCACATCGGCTCCCATATCAGCAGCATAGATGATTCCGGCAGAAGCATCATCATCCTGAAGCACTCCAGAAAGCCCGTCTGCTGTCTTAAATCCTGCCCGAATTGCAAGAATACTCACATTCCAGCAGACTCCTGAAATTCCCTGCTCATTATTTGGTGTTGCTCCAATTATCCCGGATACATGAGTTCCATGATTATATTCATCTTCAGGATCATTATCCTGCCCAAGATAGTCACCTGACGCAATATTTGCCAGCTCTCCTGCATCAGTAAAATCCCAACCCCAAATATCATCAATATAGCCATTTTCATCATTATCAATATTATCAATTAGTGGGGACTGCTCTGCCAGAATATCCTGATGGGTGATAGTACCATCATTATCAAAATCATATTCCATGGCATCAAACCAGGTAATTAATTCCAAATTGGTAACTACATTATTCTGATCACTATCAATTTCAGCAAAAATACCCTCAGAAATTTCCAGCTGATTAATATAAAGATTTTTTTGCAGATCAGGATGATCACTGTGAATTCCTGAATCCACTACTGCCACAAGAATTTCCTGCCTGCCGGTTGTGATGTTCCAGGCAGTTGGCATATTGATCAAATCCATATACTGCTCAAACAAAAGCGGATCATCTGGATAGACCAGGAAATCATTTAAATAATTTGGCTGAATATACTCTACCCCCTGAAAATGTAAATTGTCCAGATTATCTATATCAAAAGTTTCAGATACGGTTGCAGTATAATACCTGTTTTCTGGGTTACTTACGATCGGCTCCAGACTCACCAGACCTAATTCATTCAAATAACTGTCAAGAGCAGCTAATCCCAAAGTATTGCGATCCAATACCTGTGGGCTACTCGTTTTGATCAGCAATTCACCAGGAGTATAATTCTGGGCTGCAATCAGAATCGGTATAGCTGCCAATAGCAGAATAGCAATTTTTTTCATTTGCCTCTTAATCTAAAAATGATAGTTTAATCCCAGCAGATGAACATCTTCAAGCTCTTCACTAACTGGCACAAAAGCATAATCAATTGTGAAATGAGATAATTTTACTCCAAATCCAGCACTTATGCTTTCCAAATCATAGCCAAACTTGTAGCCGGTCCGCACGAAAAGACTCTCATATAAATTAGCTTCTACTCCAATTGCTCCTTTCAGCTGGTCATTATCTATATCTTTGGTTAATTTTAATTCAGTTGTAAGGCGATTAGATTGGATCGAGAAGTCTTTACTTATTCCAAGTTCCATCGTAAGTGGTAATTCTATATTTTCCTGATCCATCTTTGATGTTGTGCCAAAATTCTTCACTCCTGCCATTACCCGGATATCCTTTAATGGGCTAAGATAAATATAACCTACATCTCCAGATAATCCCGTGCTGGAAGAAGTATCTATCTTCTCATATAATCCAGAAAGATTTACTCCTATATAGTGGCTGGCTGCTATTCTATATCCATAATTGAAAGTAACCGCCAGATCCATTGGTTGATAGCTGCCGATATTTTCCCCCGTATTAGTATAGCGCGGTATTTCTCCATAATCCAGGTATCGCATGGAATAGCCAAAACTTGATTTGCCCTTACTGTTTCTGTAACCAATATTACTCATTTTTGTATCAAAAAGCCACAGGTTTTGACAAAAACTCACAACCTTACCATTCTGCATTAAAGGAGCTGCCGCATTATCCAAAAACGAAAAACCGGAATTGGAATTCATTGCTCCATTGCCACCCTGCCCTGCCGTTACTGGATAATTTAATATCCTTAACATCTGAAACCCTTTACTGCCATCAACTTCTGCCTGAACTGCAAATACAATTGCCAGCAGGATAATTATAGATCCTATCTTCTTCATTTATCCTCCGCTTATTTCTCTATACCAAATTTTAATATTTTCTGTTCATCACCAGCTTGCAATCTTGCCACATAAACTCCGCTGGAATATCCATTTACATCTATCAGATAAACCCCGGAATTATAAGCTGTAAGATATAATTCTCCGCTTTCTATCTGATTCCCAGCAATATCATATACCCATATCCGGGCATTTTCACTCTCAGATAACATAATCCGTACACCTATTTTTCCAATTTCTTCTTTGCCGCCAAAATATGTGCTGCGATAAGCAGAACAATAAGGATTAGGATAGATATATGTCTCATCATCCACAAATAGTGATGAAGTATCATATTCATTCACTACTGCTTCCCAGGGTAAATATGCCGTACGCTCCAGGTCACAATATATCACGGGATAATCACCCTGTGCTATCTGATGGTCAATATCTCTGAATACCCTGCCATTACTTGATGGAAGATAAATCGTATTACCATTAAATATAGGATACAATCTGCTGGGATAGCGATGAGTTACCGGGTAATTCCGCATTAACCTGAAATCATTATCATTATAGTTTTCCCAGATACAAAATCTATTCTGGCTCATCATTCCCACCACTTCCTGTTTACCATCACCATTAAGGTCTATTGGAATTACTCCAGCACATACTCCGCTGGAATCAGGTGCAGTAAGCGCATCTGATGATTGATAGATTTTCCCAGTTTCGTCGAGGGCAATAAAGTTGTTTTCTCCACCATATAATAATTCCCTTACTCCATTATTATCCAGATCACCGTAACTGGGATATGAATTACAGATAAATGGCAAAGATATTTCCTTTTCAAATGTATAGGAAGGCGGTGTCGCTTTAAATTGAATCAGTAAACTGTCATTAGTGGTGAAAATCATCCTTTTCCCACCATCTTCCTCAAATTCAGTTAATATCCCGTTATTGAGTTCGAGCTCACTAGTATAAGTCGCTTCCCAATTAAGATCATGGTTATCCAAATCTATTTTGTAGATCACAAATTCATTGCCGTCTCTCGCTGTAATATGCACTTCTCCATCATACATCATATTTCCACAAATCTGATATGATGCAATATTGAAGTAATCTCCAATCTCATTCAAATCACTGTCATAAAGCCCGATCCTGTTATTATCATCTATTGCACTATTAAGTGCCAGCACGATAATTTCTTCTCCGGCTTCATCTGTTATCACCAGTGGCGGAGCTGCCCATTTATAGTTATTAAAAAGTAACTGACCAGTAGTATCCAGATTCTCATCCAGAACATGTAATGAAGCCACATCACCCGTCATTGCAGGCACTAATATTTTTTTACTGTTTTCCATCCAGGCCCAGCATTCTGGAATACTATCACGCGGAATATTCTCTTCAGCTATCATGGTATCATTTTCCCATAAGTATAAATTGCAATCCGGCATAGGATAAAAAAGCTTCTTTACCCCATCTCCAAAATCCAGAAATGCTGCCGGTAAAGTATTTATCCCCACATACCCAGCATCCAGCGACCATTCATAGGCTACACTAAAACTCATCACATCAGCAGATTCACTGATGTCATATATCTCTAGTTGAATTCCACCATAATAGCTCTCTGCTGTAGGATTCCAGGGCAATCCATTATATTCCGTATAGCCAAAATAATCATTATTACCAGCCCTGTAAGTATCGTCCTTATACCCGTAATATCCATATAGATCAAGTCCTTGGCTATGATCAGCTTCTTCAAGATCAATTCCCTTATGCTCTTCTTCACCATTGGGTACATTGATCTCTTCTGCCAGATTAAATTTCTCACGCATAACGATCTCATCCACATGCCAAATACAAATTCCTGATCCATCCTGACTCAGTGCATCACCTTCTCCGTAGCCGGGAAGATAAAAATCCCATTCACAACCTGCATAGGTATTATTCATAAAATCAAAATAAGGCTGCCCGGCATAAGGATGTCCATCTTCATAATATTCCTGTCCATCCACATTCTCAAAGCTAAAAGTTGCCAGCGAGTCACCATCTGTATTAACGAATATACTGCCATCAGGGTTCTGTTGCCGGTTCTCCAGCAGGTAATATTCATCCTCATTTATCAATACCTTATAAATTTTTGGTATCTCAGAATCAATATTCATCGGATAGGTAAGTTCTGCTGCCTCAGTAAAACTATCTATTGTCTCATAATCTGACCAGCCCATATAAATGCGGCACCATGCCATCGGTAATGGAGGCACGTAACCCGCTGCATTCCATAGTCCAGTTCCCATCACTCCATAATTTCCTATTCCTGCTGATTTGCCGTTTGATGATTGATTGTCATACCGGGTTGGCAATCCAATTTGACGACCAAACTCATGACATAATACTCCTAATACACCAAATATTGGATCATTATGCTGAATATCCGGCTGACGCTCTGTTTCAGGTACTATTACAAATTCCTTTAATATTACTCCATCATATTCCAGCCCCTGAAAGTCATCATTATCGGGATCAAGTCCTGCCTGTAATGTCTTCCTATTCACAAAGGTTGTCCACAGATCTGCTGTGTTTGCCCCACTGAGATCTGCTTCCTGACCTGCTCCGGCATGAAAGATGATAAAACTGTCATAAGCAGAATAATCTATCTCACTATCGCCCATATCAAGCAGTTCCACTATCATCTCACTCACTCGTTCAGTACTAAGCTCATCATCCCCATAATAACTCATCTCATGCTGCAATGTAAATACGTCTGGATAAAGAGTGTAATTATCTTCTGTTAATTGATAATTACCCGCGGAAGCATCACTCCAGTAGGCACCCAGATGAAACATAAACCTTTCAAAATAGGCGTCATCATGCGCTAAAGTGTCAGGTTCCCCTGAAGGATAAGCTGGATCAAGATCAAAGCTCACGTCACTGAACTGACAGCGTAATACCAATATATTTTCCGGTAGATCACGATCACGGTCGTTATTAAAGTGGCTGTAAGTCTCTGATACGCCACTAAAGGACATATCATTCTGCCACCAGCTCCCGGGTGCCGGTGGAGCTGACCATAATATTGCCAGCATTAATCCCACTATCATCAGCATCAATTTTCTTTCTTTATTCATACTTCACCTGTTTCTTAGTTTTTTTACTTATTACCATTTCTCCTCCCTTACTTTCTCTGTCCATAGTTTTCATTTAAAAGGTGACCTATTTTTATTGTAAAAAACCTGATTATTCCATTTTTAATATTC
>JAVCCT010000127.1 GCA_030765325.1 Candidatus Stygibacter frigidus
GGATTAATTGAGTTATTGTATACAGAAATGATATTTGCCGATTATATAGCTTCATCATGGCAAAAGTAAAAAAACTTATCGGGATCAGCAAAGAAGATAACTCAAAAATATTATGAATAGACAAACTTATCAAAGATTCAAACAGAAAGAAGATCAATAACAGATTAAAACGTCTCTCAGTGATTTCAATTGATCCGCTATATTGCATTAACAGGTGAAAAAAGATCATCAAAAGAAGCAAAATAAACACAAATGCACCAAAACTTGAGGTTATCACTTTTCGGTTATTTCCTTCAAAATTCTGGGTTTTCATTGCTCTTTGCAATGATGCGATATTTTGCAAATGCTCTTCTTTTACTCGTTCTCCTTTGCGGATGATTGTCTCATTTTTAAGTACTTTTCCTGCTGTTATATCAATATCAGTCCGTGCTTTTTGTTTCAATTGTACGGTGGTATCTCGATCGAGTATGATATTTACTACTAATATATTATCCACAATGTCAGAAACAGCATTTTTACCAGCAGAATCAGAATAACCGTTCAGTATCTTATCTTTAGCTTCGTCAAATGCATATAATTTGAAAAGATAATAATTTCTTACTACGCCTTTACGTTTCACATTTATCGAAGGTTTATTATAACTTTCCGGATAGATCCCGATATCAAGTATCCTGGCCAGTTTCTCACTTAAATAGTTATAAACTCTGCTGCGATTTTCAGGCTTTATCAAATATATGATAGAGCTTTCTCGCATTTTATAACCTTTTTGAACCAGGGTTTTATTGATTTCCTGCCAGCTTTTCTCTTCCCCGTTATTATCAAAATGACGGATTACAATATCCAGATTACGGATTGCATTGAAGGTGATATTATCTGAAATTGTGTAAATATCCTCGATCTTGTCTTCTGCTTGTTTGCGCTCACGATTCAAGATATCTTCACTTTTATATACATTGAACTCGATAGGTGAGATAACATCCTGCTCAGCTATTTGACCTACGCTAAGGTTGATCAATCTGTTCAAAGTTCTATAAGGATTCATCAATAATTGGGTTAATGATATCAGCAGGGCTGTGATGATTATGAGGTAGAGCTTTTTTCTGGTCATTTATGGACTCTAATGAAAAGAAAGCCTCCAGCTAACCGGAGGCTTTCATTTTTTCTATAATTTATTAGTCTCGAGGTATCTCAAATACCTGATTAGGATATATTAAGTCTGGATCTTTGATCTGATCTTTATTTGCTCTGTAAATCAGAGGCCATTTAGCGCCATTACCATAAACTTCTGGATAGGATGCTATTCTCCACAAAAACTCTCCCTTATATACCTTCCAGGTGTTTGGTTTACCACGGGGTATTTTGAGTATCAAATCTGGGTTAATTATATTAGGATCCTTGATCTGGTCACGATTAGCTCGATAGATGATACCCCATTTTGCAGGATCATTATAAATGAAATGATAACCTGAAATTTTGGATAAGGTCTCATCTTCCAAAACTGTATAACTATCTTCAAAGTATTTTGGACGCTTTGATTCAAGCTCAGTTTCCAGTCTATTCAAACGATTTTCTATCATTATTACATCATCCTGAAAGTCTGGAATTTTGGAATAATTATCTTTACGATAGTCATTCCATTCCTGGCGTAAGGCATATATCTGCTTTTTAGCATTCCACAATTCAGTGTCTGTCAATGAATTGAAATCATTGATCTGTTTATTGAAGTAATCGATTTTGCTCTGAAAATTAGCCCATTTTGCAGTATCATTCTTATCTACATTCAAATAGTTAAGTATTTGACTATAGGTAGTGGCATGTTCTTCTTCCACTGCTGCTATCTGCTGGCGAAGTTGTTCTATTCTGGCTGTAGCATTGTTTATACGGTTCTGAGCATCTGATTTACGCTCTATTAAAGCCTGTAAATCTGTTTCCAGACGCTCCCAGTAATTAAGACGTTCGGCTTTCTTAAGTTTTTTATATTCATCTTCGCTGAGATAATTTACCTCGGATATCAATAAAACAGGGATAACCAGTACGATTACGACCATTAATATTATTAATTTCTTCATGGTGCCTCCTTATTCCCCTGTCTTCAGTTCTGTTTCATAGGTTTTCAGCTTCTCAAGATCCTGCTGTTTAGCTGACAATTCCTGTTCCAGATTCTGGACTTCCTGTTCTAACTGAACTGCCTCTGCCTCTTGAGTTAATGCCTCTTGTTCTGCCATCTCTAATTGTCCTTTTTCTACAGGGGGTGGTGGCGGAGCACATGCACTCAATAATAAAGTAAATGCTATTAGTAATAACATTATAATTCTGACGATTTTCATTGAATCTCCTTTGTTAAATATTTTCATTATAACCTTTTTTTATATTTATGCACTTATCTTTACTAACTCAATATTTGTCAAGTAATAATAATATTCCTCTAGGGTACCCCCGTGGAGACTGTTCAACATATTTTGAGGATTTTCACCGTAGGTGATATTTATTTGTAGCCCCAGGTTGGAGCGGAGCGACAATCTGGGGCTTTATAATTTATATTCACCTACCCGTCCCAAA
>JAVCCT010000175.1 GCA_030765325.1 Candidatus Stygibacter frigidus
GGCTATACATTAAGGCTGATCAGGGAAGAGATCAGTGCAGAATATAAGATAGAATTAAATAAATTACTGGAAAATATCAAGATAGCCAAGGGTGAAATTAAACCTGGGGAAGCCTTAGCCCATCCAATATTCGTGGAACCCCTGCTAAAATATATCATTGATGACTTGCAGCATAGCAGATTGATGTATGGAGATCATACTATAGGTGGCATGGTAGTTTGCGATTCATCTGATCAGGCAAAGATGTTGTTTGAAATTTTTAATGAGCAATATACAGCAGAGAGCAGAAAACATATTGATGAGCAGAAAGGGATACAAAGAGAAAGCAGCAAGAGAAAGAAAGAGTGTGAAGTTACTACAGCAGCTTTGATATTATATGATATAGGCACAAAGGAAGATCGGGAAGATTGGGTAATAAATTTCAAAGCAGGCAATATTGACATCTTGTTTGTGTATAACATGCTACTTACGGGATTTGATGCTCCCAGACTGAAAAAGATGTATCTGGGGAGAAGGATAAAAAGTCATAGTCTGCTGCAGGCACTTACCAGGGTAAACAGGACTTATAAAAACCATCGCTATGGATATGTAGTGGACTTTGTGAATATCAAACCCCAATTTGATATTACTAATAAAGAATATCTGGAAGAGCTGCACAGTGAGCTGGGAGATGAGATTGAGAGCTATTCTAATCTATTTAAATCTAAAGAGGAGATGGAAGCGGAGATAGCAGAGATCAAGCAAATATTATGCAGCTATAATATAGAGAATGCCGAAGAATTTTCCCGACAGATAAACCAGATTGAGGATAGAAAGAAGATATTGGAGCTGAAAAAGGTGTTATTGAATGCTAAAGAGCTTTATAATATAATCAGGTTGTTGGGACATTATGAGCTTTTGGAATTATTAGATTTTAATAAACTAAATGACCTGTATAAGGAGACAGCAAATCGTCTATCACTGCTGAGCGATAAAGAAGCCCTGGAAAACAGCCATGACGGCACGAATATTTTGAATATTGCGATTGAAGATGTGATTTTTGAGTTTATTAAAATAGGGGAAGAAGAGCTGCTGATAGCAGATGAGCTAAAAAATACCTTGAGCAGAACCAGAGAAGCAATGCTACATAACTATGATAAGAAAGACCCTGAATTTATAACGCTATATGAGGAATTGAAAAGGATATTTAAGCAGAAAAAGCTGGATGAAGTAACTCAAGATGAGATGAGAAGGAATATTAGCACTCTTAACAGAATTTATGCCCGGATCAAGGAACTTAACAGGTTGAATAATTTATTGAAAAGTAAATATGATGGAGACCCAAAATACGTGAGGATACATAAAAGGATAACAATGAAAGGGGCATTATCTAAAAATGAATTGAAAGTGTTTGAAGCACTGAAGGCGATAAAGGAAATGGCTGATGAACAGGTGCTTAAAAATAGCAGACTTATGAAAAATGAGAAATATTTTGACGGGGAAATGATGCTGCTGGTAATAGATCAATTAAAAAATAAGAGTAAATTTGATCTTGATATAGAATCATTGAAGTATATTAATACTTTGGTGGTGAAAGAATACTTAGATGAATTTAACGGGAGATCATACTATGGTTCGACAATTTGAGGCAAAGACAAAAGAACTGATAGACAGCCTGAAAGGGATATGTGCCAATTATGGACTGGGTAATGACGGAAATGAATTTAAAATAATCACTCAGTCATTTTTATATAAATTTATGAATGATAAATTTGCCTATGAAATTAAAAAGATAGATAAAAAGCTTAATGTGGAGAACTGGGAGAAAATATTAAAAGCTTATTCTGAAAGTGAATATGAAATGCTATTGATGCAATTGAAACCCGATACTGCCAGACTGAAACCAGAGCATTTTATCAAACAATTATTTGAAAGACAGAATATATCAGATTTCGGGAAATTCTTTGATGATACGCTGATGGATATTGCAGCCTTTAACAGCGATGTGTTTTCTGTAATAACTGAAAGTGGGACTAAAATTCAATTGTTTGAAAGACTTACGGAATTCATATATGACCCAAGGGATCATGATCCGTTTGCAAGAGCTGTGATTAATAAACTGGTATCAGTAAATTTTGAAGATATCTATGAACAGAAATATGATTTTTATTCTACTATCTTTGAGTATCTGATCAAGGATTATAATAAAGATGGCGGGGGTAAATATGCTGAGTATTACACGCCCCATGCAGTAGCAAAGATCATGGCTGCGATTTTAGTGAAAAATCCTACACAGAATGTGACTGTATATGATCCTTCCGCTGGCTCAGGAACTTTATTGATGAGTGTGGCTCATGCCATTGGAGAAGAGAATTGTACAATCTTATCTCAGGATATATCGCAGAAATCATCAAACCTGCTGAGGTTGAATCTGATCTTAAATAATTTGGTGCACTCCATACCAAATATTATTAAAGGAAATACTATCACTAATCCTTATCATAAAGATGATGACGGCAAATTAGAGAAATTTGATTTCATTGTTTCTAATCCACCTTTTAAACTTGATTTTTCTGATTTCAGGGATGATATTGATACTAAGGAAAATAAAGACAGGTTCTTTGCCGGTATTCCTAATATTCCTCCAAAGAAAAAGGAAAGCATGGCTATTTATGAGCTGTTTATTCAGCATATTATGTATTCTCTTAAAAAGAGTGGTAAAGCGGCAATAGTAGTGCCCACGGGATTTATTACTGCCCAATCTGGGATTGATAAAAGAATTAGAGAAAAACTGATTGATAATAAGATGCTGGCTGGAGTGGTTTCCATGCCTTCAAATATTTTTGCCACTACTGGGACTAATGTGTCTATTCTCTTCCTGGATAGAACTAATGAAGAAGATGTTGTCCTGATAGACGCCTCTAACCTGGGTGAAAAAGTGAAAGATGGAAAAAACCAGAAAACTGTTCTTACCTCGGAAGAAGAACAGCGGATAATAGAAACTTTCAATAATAAACAGGTGGTTGATGACTTTTCTGTGGTAGTTAAATATGATGAGATCAAAGAAAAGAATTATTCCTTGAGTGCCGGACAGTATTTTGAGATCAAGATTGAATATGTGGATATCACCCATGATGAGTTTGAAGAGAAGATGAATAATTATAAAGCTAATCTTGCAAAGATGTTCGAGGAATCCAGGAAGTTAGAGGATGAGATTTTGAGTAATTTTGATGGATTAGAGAAATCTGATCTATAATGGAGGTATAGTTATGAATATTGAAAATATTACTAATCTCACTAAAGATTTTGAATCTTTTATTCATCACACTGAA
>JAVCCT010000049.1 GCA_030765325.1 Candidatus Stygibacter frigidus
CAGATCATTCTGCCTGTCATCCATACCCTTTATAAACAGCAGATATGTAAACTGCTCAATCACAGAAAGCGGATTACTGATCCCCCCAGTCCAGAATATAGTCCATATCTTATCTACCTTATTCTTTAATTCACCTGTTATCATTTATACTCCAATATTCTTAAAATTTACTGCTGATTAAACTAATAATGACATATATGTCAATTTTCTTGACTATATTCTTAAAAATAATAAAAAAGACACAGCTCATCTACCAAGGTTGTGGAAAGAGTTACGATGCCGTTCATTAAAGAGCGGCATTAGCCTTTTATATACTTCTTTCATATCTCTATCTTCAAGCACTCTTTAACATCATAATTATGTAACTTCAATACTTTCTTTGATAGTTCCAAATGACTATTTGCTGATTTACAGGCATTTATATATTTCCCATTACTAAGCTGATATTCACTTCCCTTTTTCCACACCGGTTCGATTTTTGCCTGCCCCCCTAAATCCGTCTCAGGATGTCTTCTAATCAATGCTTCGCAGACAAGTATATACATCTTTCTCCAGGAAGTTACTTCACACCATTTATCAATGATAAATACCCGTTTTGGTTTTTTACCTTTTGGATCAAAACTATCCAGGTCAACCAATTTCCCTTTTTCCCCATGGACAGGTTCTTCACCATTAGGTGGTTTGGGTAATGTAAAAACTTTTCTTTCCCAGAACTTTTCTATCTCTACCAGCGAAATCATTCTACCATATTTATTCTTCAATAGCTTCTGGGCAACCTCATAACACGAATCACCCATCTTTTTTGCAATAGATTGAGCTTCACTTTTCACTTTTGCTAACATATTTATAAGCTTCATTTCCTCTAGCATTCTCTCACCGGATTGAATTGCTTTCCTACGGAAATTATCCTTAAGTAGTACTTCCTTCAAGGTAATTATGATATAGTCAATATCATCATCTTTCAGATTAAAGTCATTAAACAATCTCTGATCAAATGAACCTCCGCCAGATGGCAGATAAAATTTCCACTCAATCCCATCAGTCAAAATACTAATAGCAGAGCGATCATAATAGTTGTATCTTTGAAGCTGCTCTTCATACAAGATATAATTTCCAGCTAATTTACCAGGTGCTTTAATTTCCAGAAATACTTCCGGGGTTCTATCAGAATGATTATTCATAAATAAGGCAATATCAACCCTGCCATTCTCATCTTTGCTAATAGGGAATTTCTTTACCGGATACTCAGTAACCACCTCATTAGGATTCCAAATATCCCATCCTAAAGCTAATAATATCCTGGAAACCAGAGAAAATCGCACCTGTTCTTCATTCTGAAATGCACCCTTTAATTGCTTCTTTCTAATATCTTGCAGTATCTCTTTCATTTTCCCACTCCTATTACAAACCAAACAATCATTTTATTATTTATGATGCAAGTGTTTTTTTAAGGCTTTCTCCCAAAATAACTGATTGAAGGATCGAGGGAGAGAAAAGTAAGAAAGGAAGAAGATGAGAAGGGCAGAAGAAATACTAACAGGTGGAAATTGAACAGTCTCATCAACAATATATTCAGCGCAGAAGTATTTATCTTGACGAAAGGTATATTAAGAAAATTTTAAGGAAAACTGGGCTGGAGGTCTTTGAAATTGTGAATGTAAATAGTAACAATGAACCGGAAAATAAGCAATCTGAGAATATGAAGACCACTGCCTCAGAACAAAAAACCCTCCAGGATATTTATGACCTTGTGGATTATACTATTGAAGAAGAAGGCTTCGTTACAGTTGATTGCGATGAAAATATCACTTATATTAATAACACGTTATGCCAGCAGTTAGGTTTTAAACAGCTTGATTTGATTGGCTCGTCATTTAATAAACTCACTATTGAAAAAGAATTTAACCGCATCAAGGAGATCACTGGCATTCGTCAGGATGGCCGCGCTTCATCATATCAATTGATCTTGATCACAAAATCTGGTGTGCAGAGAGTATATCGGGTGAGTGCTGCTCCATTATATATAGATGACAGGTTCCTGGGTACTTTGGGAATATTTTCTGATATTACAGAGGAAAAAGAGGATATCAAAAATCTTGCCACCAGCGTTCAATATCATGAATTAATGGTGAAAAACCTGCCTTTAGGCTCATTGATCCTGGATAGTGATGGCAATATCATTACTATGAATCCTGCCTTTACCAGAATTACTGGGATAAAACCAGACAATCTGCTTAACCAGCCTGTACTTAAGATAAAGTTCCTCTCCAGTCTAAGATATCGCTACGCCATTGATAATTTATTGCTTTATCAAGTGGAATTTGACCTGGAAACCGATGATATTATCCAGAGAAATGAGCATTTATATCTTCGCATCAGAGGTTATCACCTTTCCACTCAGTCCAGTAAATCTTATTTTTTCCTTGTCTTTGATGATATCACAACCCGAAAAATACAGCAGAATGAAGTGAAAAAAAAGATGGATGATCTCCTGATACTGGAAAAACATCTTCAGGAAACGGTTACTGCCAAAGAAAAAGAATTGCAGGAAAAAGAATGGCAGCTTCTGGAAAAGGCGAAGCAGGAAACAAATCGCGAACTGCTCGCAAAGATTGCTCACTACTGGCGCCAGCCCCTTAATAATTCCACTGTACTCATTCAGTCCCTTCAAGATGATTACGATTTTGGCGAACTCAATGAAGTTAGATTTAATAAAAAGGTTAATGATGCCGTTAATCAGCTCCTACAGCTTTCAAATACGCTGGAGACTTTCCGCTATTTAAGTAATTCTGATATGGTAAAACAGGATTTCGGGCTGGCTGATGTGATAGATAAAGCCATGAATCTGCTCATGCCTTCATGTCATAGTGCCGGGATCACAGTAAAAACAAATCTTGATGAAAACATCCTGGTGGCAGGATATCCTCGCCGCTTTGCCCAGGCTATCGTGAACGTGATGGAGAACGCTATTGAAGCTTTGGTGGAAAGAGATACTTATGAACCGCGAATTTCAATCTCCATTGCTTACGCTGATGATGTCGCAGAAATCATCATTGGTGATAATGCCGGCGGTATTGAAGCTGATATTGCCACCCGGATTTTTGAACCTTATGTTACTACTAAAGATAAAGAATATCAAGGGTTAGGACTGTATATGGCAAGAAATGTGATCACTGAAATGCTCAAAGGCGATATTCGATATATGCGCACGATCGCCGGCTCTGATTTTATTATTAACCTGCCGGCAAAGTTAAAAGAACAAAACTGATTTCCCCCTGTTCTGTCGATAATTACACCTTTATAAATAGCATCCCCTCGGGATTAATTGCAATTGTATCAGTGCTGAACTATTTATATTGAGCCATTCTCATTAAACACCAACTTTAGTTGGTGGATAATAAATACGAACGAAGTGTAGTCACTTTAGTGACTTCTATATGTATTATAGATGGTTATGATATTGTTAATCTATTATCATTTCCGAATTAATGTGGGGAGATGCCATTAACACCTTTATAATATTATATTTTTTTATAAATTTAGATATTTTTTCCTGGTTGGAATAATTAATGTCATATCTTACAAAACTTAATCATAAAACTCTCTTAAAAGGCGGATTTACATCCGCCTTTTTTATTGTTGACATTCATTACTGGTTCAGATTACTTCACTCCCAAAGTGATAAGGATATTAATGTGAATATTTATTATATTATAAAAATGATTTTGATTTGCCTGATTATGACAGCATTATCAGCATGCCGTGATAATGGGGCTCAGGATACTAAAAAGATCCAATTTGATTTCCAAAATGAACAGATTAATGATATTGATTCCACTGCCTCGGCTGACAAAGATAGCCCTGTTACCTTTCTGGTTGACGGTGAAATCCCTAAAGGTGGCACTTTAGCAAATGTCCTTCTTAAAAATGATCTCAATGGTAACGACGTTTACAATGCTGTAAACTCCTTAAACAGTCTATTTAATTTACGGCATGTACAACCTGGTGACAAATTCCAGGTAATGACTGATTCTTCCGGATATATTTATGAATTAACCTTTTATAGAAACCCAATCAAAAAATATCTGGTCTATCGAGACAGTTCAGGCGCTATGGCTTCCAAGATCGCAGAAGAGGCGTTGACCATGAATGTGAAGCTGATTGAAGGGGTTCTGGAAAGCTCTTTATATAAAACCGTTCTGGATGCAGGAGAACAACCGGCTCTTGCCATGCAGTTCACTCAGATTTTCCAGTGGGACATAGATTTTTTTACCGATCCCCGTCAGGGTGACAAAATCAAGATACTTTTTGAGGAATATACTCTTAATGGAGAACATGCCAGATATGGTAATATCCTGGCTGCTTCCTATATCAGTAAATCTTACGAAGATACAGCCTACCGTTTCACTGATAATAAGGGTTCCAGCAAATATTATGATGAAAAAGGGGTATGTTTCCAAAAGGCTTTCCTGAAATCACCTTTGAATTTTACCCGCATAACCAGTAAATTTGGCAGAAGGGTACATCCGATCACAAAAAAAACCAGTATGCACAATGGCGTGGATTATGCAGCTCCTTATGGCACTCCGGTGGAAGCAGCAGCTGATGGCGTGATCCAGCAGGCTCGCTGGAACCAGGGTCACACCGGTAATACAGTGATTATTAGGCATCCTAATGGTTACAAAACCCTGTATGGGCACCTGAGCAAGTATGGTAAATACAAAGCCGGACAAAAAGTTAAACAGCACGATGTGATCGGTTATGTGGGCTCTACAGGACGCTCCACAGGCAATCACCTGCATTACACAATCTATCTCAATGGCAAACCTATCGATCCTCTAAAACTCAAAAATGTTGCCGGACCTCCCGTATCTGACAGTGAAATGCCTGCCTTCAAACTGAATGTCCAGAATCTGATAACTCAGCTTAATTCCGAAATTGAACAGGATATAGTAGATGAACAAGTGATCGCTGCGGACAGCACGGAACAGGAAATTTTTCTGCCTTCAGAAAAAGAACATCTTAAACTGGATACCACTATTCTGCTGATCATCATTATCGCCCAGTTCCTCCTTATTATTATGCTTATGATCATGCTGCTGCTCAAACGAAAACACAATCAGAAAATTATTGAATAATCTCTTAGTCCACTGGTAATACCTGTAGTATTGTCTGACAGGATACAATAATATATATCAGAACGAACATATAACCACAAAAAAATACAAAACCAGTATGAAGAAAAAGTGTACCAATATATAACTATAATACCTCCTCAGCCATATTATCTACAACAATAAACACTTTTAGAATAATAAAAAACAATTATAAAACCTTAAGGTGGAACAACAGGGTATATAATGACATCTGTTTGGTGGTTTGAAACATGTAAATAGATAGAAATCAACTAAAAAATGCACAAATTTTGATTGATAAAGAAAATATTGGAATTAGCCTAACTAAAACCTTGCGGATGGTGTTTACACCTCCGCAATGGTTGACCATTATGAACAAGACGTGTACATCTCTAACTGGCTTACAGATAAAAGTTTATTAGCTTCTATTTCCTGATCAGCCATTGCGAAGGTTTAGCAACCATTCGCAAGGATTTAGTCGGTAAAAATTGAACAGTATCCCGGGGGTAGTGAGGCGGCAGATAAAAATAAATTTGACAACCTGCGGAGTGCTATTGAAATTGCAGATAATTGAATAAATGTATTTAAATATAAGGTTGAAGGAGTACTTTATGAAGGTTAACCTGAACCAGAAAGGCAAATTAGTGTTGTTAGCATTGATTTTAGCTTTCTTGTTACCCTACTCATCCTTTGCAAAAGCGAACCCGGAAGACTACATGGTAAATTCGCTGCACGTATCTGATATACCAGATGATGCGGGTAGTGGATTAGTAGTGAGTTGGACGCCATTACCAAAGGAGAGAAGGATTATCGAGTATCGAGTATATCGGGGAACGGTTGCTGATACTCTTTTTTATATCGGTAAGATCGATGTAAATCTAAAGACTGGCATAGCTGGAGATTCAGTGTATTTTTATGATTCCGGCTGGTTAGGATTTGTTGATCTGGAGTCACCCGGCAAATTAAAAAAGGAAAAAGGTGATCATCCTGACCGGACAATCTACCGGGAATTTCCGCGTGATATCAACGTAAATGGTCCTGAGTTAAAGGATAATTACGTAGTATTGGGAATTGGAAAGGAAAAGGAATTTCTTTATAACCCCACTAAGGTGGAAAAAGAAAATGAAGATGGAGAATCGGAAGTTTATTCCGGTTTGCGATTAAATCAGTTTGATGCGATGTATAAGCAGCTTCATACTAATATGAAATATTATTATACCGTTCTGGCTGTCGATGAATCACGTCACTATTATACAGAAGTACCTCCTGTCATGGGTGTGCCACGTGAAAATAGTCCGGAAAAACCCAAACCTCTTGCCAGCGTATTTGTGGAAGATGCAAACCGGTTTCAGTTTGAATGGAAGCTTCCTGTAGAAGCGGGACCGGTTTACGGCTATCAGGTGTGGATGCTGCCCAGGGAAGCTGCAGAAGATTTTGAAGCTTATAAAAAAGAGCAGAAATTAAAAGAGCAAAACAGCCTCGCATGCCTGGCAGATAGTAATACCGTAGTGATGGAAACCACATTAACTAATCCGGCTATGCAGATATTTGGTGCTGAGTCTTCAGTATATACAGATCTGGTACATGGCAGTGTCGATATCATTGATGGTGTGATCAATTATGAGGGCGAGGAATATCAAATTGATACAGATAAACTGGATAGCTATTATTACATTTTTGCCCTTGAGGGTAGACAATTTAGCAGCTGGAGTGATTATTCTGAAGTAAGCAGGATCACCTCAAATGAATTACCTGCAATTCAGTCTATTGATGATGATGTGATTTTTACAGTAACAGACAGGATAGAAGATAAGGGAGATTATAACACGATCAGTTGGGGTAAACCTATAGTTAATCTCACAAATACCAGTTATGTGAATGAAAAGAAAAGCAAACTGATGATCAACTATGAATACGTTACTAATTTAGATTATAAAGTCAAAAATATCTATTTTAAGATATATGATACTGATGGGAATCTGATTGATGATATCAATGAGTATTATCAGGATAATCAGATCAAGGTAAAATTGCCCAAGGGAGCTGACCCGAAGCAATCTTTGCGGGTAGAGATCACCTTAAAATGTAATAAAGACCTGGGTGATTATGTTATACTTCAGGATCTGGAGTATAATGATTTCACTCGTTCACTGGTTCCAACTAAGGAGTTATACCTAAATGGAGTGAATGTAAGCAACTATAGTTATTATATTTATAAGCGTAATTACTATGATAAGGTCTTCCGTCTGGCGAAGAAATTTGGCGCTACTCAAAGAGAATATCATGATAATATTGGTCTGGAAAATAATTTCAGTTTACTGGTAGGCGATTATGATGCTGATAAGGATTTATATCTCGTAAATCCATCATTTTCAATATACAAAACTGAAGGTGATACTGATGTAGAAAGGGGATCAACAATTTCCTGCAATGTGTGGCGCTCAGAAGCAGATAAACAGATCGCAGATATTCAGGCAAATATTGATAAATATACAGTGATGGCTGATACTATTGAAGTAGAACGTCGCCAATCTGTATTAGATTATTTGGATCAGCTGAAATCACAATTAACAAGTATCCAGTCAGACCCAATTCTGGCAAGAGCAGCAGAGATCACAGATGACAAGCAAAGAATGAAATTCCTCAGTAAACAGCGCACTATTGCTAAGCGGTCTTATGAATATAAGCTGGTATTGACGGATGGAAAAGGGCACTTCACTGTTTCTGATATTTATGTAAATCCCGATGGAGCAGAAAATCAGAAAAATAAGTTTGCTTATTTCGGAGGTGTTGGCTTAAATCATTTCTTTCCATATTCAAACTGGTTTAAATGGAATATGTTCCCTGCCCTGATAGCAACATTGCTTTTTGGTGGCTTGGTGTATGTTATGATCAAAAAAGCCAGAACTTCTGATTTATATATCAGACCCATTGCAGGTATTGAAGAGATAGATAATGCTATTGGTAGAGCTACTGAGATGGGAAGACCCATTCTCTTTGTCCCGGGACTTTCCAGTATTCAGGATGTGGCGACTCTGGCTGGTCTTTCAATATTAGGAAGAGTAGCCAAAAAAGCTGCTGAATATGATACTAAAATATTATGTCCCGTGAGAGATTACATAGTGCTGCCTATTGCTCAAGAGATCATCAAAGAAGCTCATTATGAAGCTGGCAGACCAGATAGTTATGATAAAAACAGTGCTTTCTTTATTACTACCGCACAGTTCGCTTTTGTGGCTGGTGTGAATGGTATTATGCTGCGTGAAAAGACGGCAACAAACTTCTATATGGGAATGTTCTGGGCAGAGGCATTGATCATGACAGAAACCGGTTCAGGAACTGGAGCTATTCAGATCGCTGGTACTGACGCTGTTACCCAGATCCCATTCTTTATAACTACCTGTGATTATACATTGATAGGTGAGGAGCTTTATGCTGCTTCTGCTTATCTGGCACGTGAACCACTGATGCTGGGAACCTTGAAAGGTCAGGATTACTTGAAACTGATTATCACTATCTTTATTGTAGTTGGTACTGTGTTAAG
>JAVCCT010000102.1 GCA_030765325.1 Candidatus Stygibacter frigidus
AAGTGGGAATGACTTATTATTACAAAGTGGTGGCTGTGATAGATGAGGAATTTGAGAGTGAAGCGAGCAATGTATTTGAAGTATTTATTGAGGAATGGCCCCTCGATCAGGGTGTTCTGGTGATAGATGAAACCATGGACGGTAACGGCAATCCAGGCATTCCCACAGATGCGATGGTAGATGATTTTTATGCTTCCATAACCGGTATGGAAATCACTAATTATGATTATGCTGATGAAGGTGTTGTCACAACTGAGATAATCAGAAATTACAGCACAGTTATCTGGCATGATGAAGATATTGGTCAGAAGCATATTGGTGATAATGAAGGTGTGCTGGGCAGTTACGTATATGCCGGTGGTAACCTGCTGATATCCGGTTGGAAGACGAGTGATAATATGAGTGAAGAATTTCTGCAGCAGTTCACTGGAAGCCCAGAATATATTCTTGCTGGAACTCGAGAATTTTTGGGAGCCAATTCCGAGATATATCCTGATCTGAATATTGATGAGGATAAGGTCCCTGCTGCATTTAATGGGAGTTTACCTTATGTAGCGATCTATCCTGAAGGAGATGCAGATATATATGCCTATGCCGGAATTACCGGTAGTCAATATACTGGTCAGCCATGTGCAGTACGCAGCAGCTATGGTGGAAATTGCTTTATCCTGGGATTCCCATTATATTACTGCAATGAGACAGAAGCAGCAGATTTTATGGGAGAAGTGTTGGCAGAATTTGAAGGTAGTGCCAATGATCAAGATGAGATATCTGGTGCATCTATCAGCATGAATATTTATCCCAATCCGTATAGGTTCGAAAGCCGGTCTGGATTGAGCATAAGCTATGATCTGGGAGAAAATCCCAGCGGAAGATTGGGTATTTACAATGTGCGTGGACAACAGATAGATGAATTGATGCTGGATCAAACCAAAGGTGAACAAATCTGGCGATATAAAGGTAAGTTGAGCAGCGGAATATATTTCTTGATGCTGAATACTGGAGAAAGCAGAGTAATGAAAAAAGCTCTTATCTTGAAATAGGAGGGAAAATTGAGAAGAAAACATAATGTGGCATTCCATCTGGTGATGCTTTTATTGATCACAGTTTCCACGATCCTGGTATTTTATAAAGCCCTGGTCCATTTAAGGGGGCAGATAGATGAGATCAAGATAAATTCAGTTTATCGAGTCCGCCAAATATCCAAAGATTATGATATGATGCTGCTGAGTAATGAAGAAACCCTTAATGACAAGCTGAAGTCAGTATCAAATAAACTCATCAGTGAAATAGACAAGTCATCAAATATCTCAGGAATGCATCTTGATGATACTGCGATGCGGTATGGGCTTGATTTTATTATGGTCACAGACATGGAAGGTAAGGTAATTGTCTCCACTGATATGAAACTGAAAGGCAAGAATATTACTAAAATAATACCTGATTATAATTATTTGATAGATCAGGGAGAAGAATCAGGGAAGCTTTTAATAGATAGAGTAGGATTGCTGACTGATAATAAAAACCTATATAAATCAGCGTGGGCAGTGGAAAAAGATAAAAGCAGAGTGACTGTGTTTGCAATTGATATGCCCAAATATATTGAAGAAAATAATTCAGAGTCCTTTGCAAATTATCTTTTTGGTGGTTATTTTGATAATTTATCAGAATCTATCTTAATGGTATCAAAAATAACGCTGTATTTTGAGCAAGGCAAACTGCAATATTCGCTTTCAGGTAATATAAATGAACTCCCAGTTGCTAAATCTAATCAAAGTTATGCCAGTATCGAGAGTCAAATATTGAATGGTAATGAATTTGTAGTATTACCGGAAATGCTTCAAAGCGGGAGTGGTTTAAACGACGTGAAGATCGTAGTTACATTTGATAATGACATTATCCGTCAAATATCCTTAAATCTTATCTTCCGAGCTTTATTCGGATTTATTATATTAGCAGTAATTATTTATGTAATAATATATTTCCTCTTTAAAAGCACTCAGCGTGATCGTGAAGATATTTTATTGAAGCTGATGGAATCAATCAGACAGCGAAAATTTAGACCAGAGATCATTGAAACCGATACTTTTGGTAAAGAAATTGAGATGGGATTGATCTCATTGGCAAAACAATATCAAGAAGAAGAGAAAAAGAGGATTGAGGAACTATCAAAACATCAAGCCGATTCTGATGCTTTGAAGCAGCAGTATGAAAAGGAAAGTACCAAGGCTAAAAACCTGGTTATTGAGCTTGAGGAAGCACGCAGGCAAGGTGAATTGCTGCAAAGAACAGATCGGGTAACCGGATTGCCAAACCGGGATACTTTGATGGAATATCTGGATTATGAAAGTGCCAGAGCAGACAGGGAAAAAGTTGAATTCAGTTTGATGTTCGCAAAGATCAAAGATTTGGGGAAATTAAGAAACGATTTTGGACAGAGCTTTGCAGATTATTTAATCAATAAAGCAGGCTCAAAACTGCGAACAACTTTGCGGAGACAGGATAGACTGGGAAGATGGTCAGATGAAGAATTTTTAATGATTTTGCCTACAACGGGTTCCATCGGCATCAGGCAACTCATAGGCAAGCTGGAAGAAGTGATAGCTGGGACGGAATTTTACCGTGATAATAAGCAAATAAATCTGGAATTACATTTTGGCGGTACTATTTATCAGCAGAGATCAAAGGTCAGTGATTGTTTGCGACAAGCTAAAGTAGCCCTGCAGGAAGCAGAACATTCGGGTAATCCAGCCATTATTGAGTGATCATGAAAAAAGAAATTATTATAGTAATCTTATTATGTGCTGTCTGGTTTTTACAGGGAGTTACTGTGGAGACGGACAGCTTAAGAAATTTTTTATACGGGGAAGCACCTGAATGTACATATGACAACTGGGTAAGTCATATTGCTGAGGGTATAGCGAGGGCAGGATATAATGTCTATGCACCCTGGGAAGAGCAAACAGATGGATTTGGGGCATTTCATATTCCCGAAGAAGAAGAATTGCTCCAGTGGGGTGAAGTTTATGCTGCCTTTATTAATAACGAACTGGTAGAGGCAGAAGCATTAATAGACAGCTTTGGTTTTCCCTATGAAGTAGTTGATTTCACTGATCTGGAAAGTGGCAGAAATTTTAAAATACTACGTGAAAATGTGGATGATCAATATTATGATGATAATGGAACAGAAGAGGAATATGATGATGAAATAGGTGCCTTTGATTATGGCTGGGGTCTATTCATATTTAGTCCCGAAGCCAGTAATCCGATAATTCTCTCTGATCCTCATCCAAATGACGATTTTATCACAGCAACTATCACCCTGGACTGCCTTCTGGAATGGGATGCCATGTTCGTGTTCATCAGTGGAGCCGGCAGAGAAGTGGAATGGACAGAGGTGGGCAGTTATACTAATGGCAAATCACTAAGCGATCCATCCAGAAATGACGAGCATCCGCTGGTAGTAGCCTGCCGTCAAGCTACCGATTACATCCGGGAAAACTATCGACGGGAATTTTCTGCTCAAATACATAGTTATGACTGGAATCGGCATGGCAATAGAGCAAACTGTCAGGTTTCAGTAGTTCAATCAAATCCGAATTTACCGACTCGAGACCTTTCTGAGCTGCATTATGACCTTATTAATCAGGGAGATTATCTAATGATCCCTGCTAATGAATATGGCAATTACTCTGATTGCTATATTAATGATTATTATGCGGTTAATTATTCGCTTTATCCCTTTTATTTTGTTGATGATGACACTATGCTGGTAGTGAATGATGATATCGATCTTTCTGGAGTGGGTGGAGCATTTAGGGAATTTGCTATTGAAGGCTGGAACACTTATGATGTCTATGATCCTTTCTTTCACATGGAAATGGACGAACTGCCGAATGAATTTATCCAAAGTACTTATCGGTTGAATAATTTTTACGGTTATAATTATACCAGCGAAGAATGGGAATTGGAGAATCGCTATGATATTACACGGGAGTGGTATGATCGCTGGGTTATCGATATGGGTGAGATAATATCAGATGTTTTGGAGCTGAATGATGGCTTGGAAACAGTTGCTGTAGATAGTGTATGGTTTTCAGAATTTGAGGAAAATTCTCTGGAAGTTCACTGGCAGCCGGAACCTTGTTATGATTTTTACACCTACCGCATCTATATGGATACAGAACCAATAGATCCCGATATTTCACCTTATTATGACCGGGAAACTGATCAAGAACTGGCAAGCCCTCTGATAGATCAGCTAAATATAGCCGAT
>JAVCCT010000240.1 GCA_030765325.1 Candidatus Stygibacter frigidus
CCGATTCTCAACTCCTTGAACTCAATCCAAAATAAAACTCTCTCCCAGAACAGGAACAACTACGTCCCATTTATAAGTTTTTCTGATGTGGTCTGCCATGGCTGCTGAGGCTTCAGGGTTACCGTGAACTATGAATACTTTTTGGGGTGGTTTATTAAAAGCCATCAGCCAGGCGAGCATTTCAAAATAATCAGCGTGTCCTGAGAAGCCATCGATCATTTCCACTTTTGCTGTAATGGGCACATGTTTACCATGGATAGTGACGGTTTCCTTTTTTTCCTGCAAAGTTCTGCCGCGAGTACCTTCAGCCTGGTAGCCGATCAGAAGCACTGTGTTTTTAGAGTCAGGCAGAGTTCTTGCCAGATGATGCAAAATGCGCCCACCAGACACCATACCGCTGGCAGAGATGATGATGGCATTTGATTTCACATCATTTATACTTATGGATTCTTCTTTTGAACGGCATATATGCAGATCAGCGGTGCGGAAAATATCTTTACCCTGCATCTTCTGCATCCGGGCAAATAGATCAAAATCCTGGATATGATTATTAAATATCTGTAAAGCTTCAATTGCCATGGGTGAATCCACATAAACTGGCATTTTGGGGATTTTGCCATCTTCTTCCAGCTCGCGGATGAGATATAAAAGCGTCTGGGTGCGTCCTACAGAAAATGCCGGGATCACCAGCACTCCACCGCGCTGATGACTTTCGTTGATCACTCTTTCCAGATCAGCCGCTGCATCCACATCTGAGTGAGTGCGATTGCCATAGGTAGATTCCAGGATCAGATAATCCACATTATATACCTGGTCTGGATCATTAAGCACTGGAATTTCCGGGCGTCCCAGATCACCAGAGAATAGTATTTTACGGGAAGTATTATTTTTCGTAGTCTTAAAATCGATCAGCGAAGCTCCCAGAATATGTCCTGAATCATGAAATTTCACGCGGGTATTATCAGAAAGCTGATAAATATCACCATAAAACACAGGTTTAAAAAGAGGAATGGTTTTTTCTGCATCTTCGCCATTATAAAGCGGTTCTGCCGGGGAATGTTTACTGAATCCCTTTTTATTTGCCCATTTGGCGTCTTCTTCCTGCAGATGAGCGCTATCGCGCAGCACCACTTCACAAAGATCTGCCGTAGCTTTAGAAGAAATGATCCTGCCATGGAAGCCCTCTTTCACAAAGCGGGGTAGAAAGCCACAATGATCTATATGAGAATGAGTGATAAATATATGGTCAAAACTGGCTGGAGGCACTGGAAAGGGTTCCCAGTTCTTTCTGCGGTTTTCTTTCATTCCCTGGAACATACCACAATCGACCATAATATTTTTATCATCAATTTCTAACTGGAAACGGGAGCCGGTTACTGTACCGGTAGCACCATGAAATGTAATCTTTGCCATAATTTCTCTCTTTTTGATTTTTTCTTAAACTTCTTACCAGCGATCAGCCGTCAATCATTTTCTCCTGGCAGCCAGCGAAAAGTTTTAAGAAATATTTTACCATTTTTATTAAAAACCACACCTTCAGATTCCAGCAGGGAGCGGTGATACTCGGTCCATTGATCATCACCATATTCACTGATCTCACCTTTAGCATTGATCACGCGATGCCAGGGTATGTCCGAACCAGTTGGGGTATTGTGAAGGGCATAACCAACCAGCCGAGCCTGTCTGGGCAATCCTGCCAGTCCCGCTATCTGCCCATAGGTAGCCACTTTTCCCCGAGGGATTTTTCTCACTACCTGATAAATCTTATCATAAGAACTCATATTTTCCTCTAAATTTTATTAATAACCGCTATCTATATCAACTTTATTAGGCATTGTGCCGCTTTTATGATATTCATTGAGCATGCCTGCCAGATGCTGAACCCGCAGCAGCTCCGTATCATAATTGGCAAAAGCACCACCCCGATGCGGACTAAGAACCACATTATCCAGTTCATGAAAGGGAAGATTCCCTGGGAAAGTGTGTTGACGATCTTTTGCGCTATGAGGATAATTATACCACACATCCAGTCCGGCAGCAGCAATTTTGCCAGATTTCAGCAAGTCAAAAAGTGCCTGCTCTTCTATCAATTGCCCTCTGCCAATATTTACCAGCAAGGCAGAATCTGGTAATAATTCCAGTTTCTCGCGATCAAGGATATTTTCTGTATGAGTAGTCAGAGGAAGAGTCACTAATAGTATATCGGTTTTTGGTAACATCATCTCAAGATCAGATGCTGGATGGATTTCCACACCATTTTCCTGATATATTTTTTGACAAGAATGACGGGTGGCATAGACATTAGTTTTCATTCCCAGGCACATTTCCGCCAGATGTCCGCCCACTGAACCATATCCCATGATCAGAACATTTCTACCTGCGATCAAGCGGTTTGCCAGACCTTCATAACGTGGTGTCCAGTCACCTTTCTGCAATTTATTATGCGCCGGGACAATGCTTTTGGCAGCAGCAAGCAGCAGAGTAAATGCCATTTCTGCAGTTGGCAGAGCATTATGATGCAGATTATGCAATTTGAGATGAGGATATTTCCTGACGATTGCAGCAGTTTGAACTGAAATCCCGGCATAAGGAACTATTAAATATTCCAGATCAGGAGCCTGGGAAATAAATTCTTCTTCCGGTCTACCCCAGATTAGTATTTGATAGTCAGGATTTTCCGACAGAATAGTACCCCACGTAATATTGATGGAATCATCCAGATTTTCATAAAGAAACTTTTTTTGCCAGTCAGTATATTCACCATAAATAAATATTTTCATTTTTACTCCTGATTTATTCAAAACCATTAAAGCAAATCGGCTAATTATTGACAAACAAAATAGCTGAGAATCGATATTTAACCCTATTCGCTAATTCTCTCCAAGGATATAGAATACCTCTATCAGGTGAAATCCTCGAAATAGTTGATATAAATCTGTAAATTCTATTATAGATAGATATTAAGAATGATTTAATAGCTAATATTTCCAATCATATCTAACTTATTAAAATAGAGACTGTTCAACTTTCCCTCCCCCAAACACCGGCTCAGCCGGTGTTTGGGGGAGGGGTATTTTATAATATTATAAACCCCAGGTAGTCACTTCGTGCCGACTTCACGATAAGGACTATCTTTTATCCTATGTTCTGCAGTCAACGAGAAGAGAGAAAACAAAAATCAATTATGCATATCCTTATGGAATTTTATGAGGAGTTATTTGATGAATGGCTAATAAGGTTTATTGAGAAAAATATTAAAGAAGGCATCAAACTATTTCTGACTTACGCTTTAAAACAAGGTACTACAGATTTGAGAGAATTGAATCTTAATATTGATCAGATGCTAACGAAATTTTTTGAGGAAGAATTTTATCCAGATAGAATCATTGAAGTAGATAAATCACCCAAAAGGAAAGTGGCATGATTACCTATCTGCTTATACATCATTCAGTTAAAGAGCATAGCGAATTTCGCATTAAGGATGTAAGTTATTGTATTTATGACAATTACGACAAGTCGGAAATATTAGTAATTAACTACGTCATCTTTATATTAACCTATTTACGGCCATTATTATAGATATTTTCCTACTGGAGCAAGATAAACTGTCATTTCATTCTCTCCATCTACTTCTATGAATTCATCTATCGGCTTTTGGTCGTAGGCGGCTATCCCGCAGGTGCCGGCATTTATCGATTCGCAGGCGAGGTAAAGATTCTGGCAGACATGCCCTGCTTCGATAAGGATATCCTTTTTGGCATGCAGGTTGTATCGCCATTCCATGCGGTAAGGAATAGCAGTCCAAATGAAACAAACTGCGCAGTGTCCCACGAATTTCTGACCAACAGCAAATTTAGTCATTTTATCTTTAAGATCAGGTTCTGATTTGATATAAAGCAGTTTATGATCAAGGGGCAGATAACGGTAAATGCCGGGTTCAAGAGATTCCACATGATTGATAATGATATAAGTTTCAAAAGGATGGCGTGCTCCACCTGAGGGGACAGTCCGCAAGGATACAGTATCACGTACAATTTTGTGAACTCCCTGGGTTGACCATAACAGCCAGGCAAGTTCAGTAAGTGTAAGAGGTTCTTCTGTGAATTTTCTGCGACTTTTGCGGTTATTAATGCAATCGAGGATATTCGAATTTGAGATAGCAGCTTTATAGTCAGTGGGCAATTCAATTAAGATGGGGTATGGAGGAAGTGGTTTTTGCATGGGAGGAGGGGGGATTTTCAAGTCCTGATCTGATATGCTGTATTCACTGCCAGCTTTCAGAAGTTCTCTGTATTCCCGGATGCGAGTCTGGTCTTTTTCTCGTTGAATTTTCATTTTTTCCACGCCGGCAGGATTATCTGCGAGGATTTTTTTAATAATATTCTGAGCGCTGATAATTTCACTCTGTTCATAGGGTTTCAGGGTTTTGAGTTGTTCGGTAAAATACTGTTCATAATGCGCAGGATAGACAGCGTAAAACTCTTTCAGGTCTTCTTCAGATAGTTCATTCAGCAGGATCAGAAATTCCCGCTCATAAATATCATCATCACCGAATACATCACCATAAAACACCTTTTCAGCAAAACCTTTCAGCTTAATTATCTCAGCAAATAAATCATTCATAATATCCTCCACTGCCAGAATGACCGGAAGTGAGTGAGAATGTCAAACAAAAATCCCAGCGGACGAAGAGGACGCAGCGGACATAGCAATACAGGAAAAATATTTGACAAAAGGTAGAGTATTTTATCAAATTGCTAAGTCCGCTGCGTCCGCATTGTCCGCACTAATCAGCCCCCCCCCCAAAAACATGGAGGATATAATAATGTCAGATATAATTACTAAACATGGTGGCTACCGACAATTAAAAGGTTGCATTTTTGCCCGGCTTGTTTATGATATCACCATCAGATTTTGTGAGCGATATATAGATAAATTCAGTCGTACCCGTGATCAGATGGTTCAGGCAGCCAGGAGCGGAGTTCAAAACATTGCAGAAGGCTCAGAAGCATCTGCAACCTCCAAAAAGACAGAATTGAAACTAACTCAAGTAGCAAGAGCAAGCCTGGAAGAATTAAAGCTCGATTATGAAGATTATCTCAGGCAGCATAATTTGCCAGTCTGGAAACGCAATGATCCTCTAAGACAAGGCCTCCTCGACCACAATTTTCAGGCAGCGGATCAGGGGGCTGAATGGATTATTATAAACTGTAAAGATCAGGCACAGAAAACACCTGAAATCACAAATCATCAAAGTCTCTATCCTGAATATTCCGCAAATTCTGCCTTGGCTCTCATTAACCTGTCATGCTATTTTCTCGATAAACAAATAGCAAAATTAGCAGACGATTTTAAGAAAGTAGGGGGATTTTCTGAAAAGCTCTACAAAGTAAGAAAAGAAGAAAGAGAGCGGACAAAGAGGACGTAGCAGACTTAGCTTGACATTTGCTGTGTCCTCTTAGTCCCCCCAAAAAGCATAAAACAAATCGGCACAATGCAGAGCATTCTCCCAGCAGGAGATAGATAAGATTTGTCAACTTCACCATTTCCATTACAACTGGCTTTGAATCCCGGGCAGCAATTCCCAGTAGTAAACTGCCGGTTATGATAATTATGATCCCCAGCCAGTTATGAAAAGAGGTTTTTTCATGCATCACATATCGCGTGAATAGTAGCATAGGTAGCATGCCTATACCATACATGGCAGTAAAATAGGAAATTGTACCATATCTGGCTGCCAGAATCACAAAGATTACACAGGCATTGGATAGAACTATACCCAGGATATATATGAAATCATTCCCGGAAAGTCGTTCATGAGGGGTTTTACCAGATATATTCGCCAGTAGTCGATCATAGGGGTGAATACCTAACCTTTGCAGACTCCGGGTAAAATGGAGAATAATGGAATATATTATTACCAGAATGATAACTATTAAGTTATTACTCAATAAAATACCTTAGAGAAATTTAAGATTTTCTAAAAACCAATGATTTTCTACTGAAAACGTTGAATGATACGAGAGATCACGTTAATGCGTCAAGGATTTTGAGCAGTTAGTTAAAATCTGAAAATTTATTCCTGAAAAGTGTGCGATGCTGAACGGGCAGGTGTCCGCTGGCGCACAGTATTAATTAAGTGTAAATTCTTAAGCTTCTATTTATCAATAACTTATGGTTTGGCACGGTTATTGCATTATGATATAGTAAAATGTGATGGAGGCAAAAAGATGAAAAAGATGAAAAAGAGTATTTTAGTTAGATGGAATGAAAGAAAAACAAGATATGGAGGTACACGATGAAGCACACTAAACTGGTAAGTAAGTGGAATGAGCGTCGTAATCGTTATGCTGGAAAGCGGTAATGAGACGGGTCAGAAAAAAATCCATAATCCGGTAAAAAATCCTACTTTTACCGGTTTTTCTATAGTAATATTCGGAGAATACGACTGCTGATTTTTCAGCAGAATTAGTGCAAACCATTGCCATTTCAGATAACTCAATAGTTAAGTTTGACACATTTTGTCTGCGTCTGATGAAAAAACCCAATATCTATTTTGATTATTTCAATAAAATGATATATTTTGAAAAAATAACAGAATAGTAAACTATTTTAAAATACATCCATACTTCAACATGCAAACAAATAAATTCTTATGTGATTACCCTTTCTAAAACTTGTGAATGGTCTAGTTCCTTTGCAAAAGTTGACCGTTCCGAGTTTTTTATTAACTTCAAGGATAATATATGTCTTGACTGATTAGTTAATAAACTTCTGATTGTCTCAGATGAATTAAGGAGGCTAATATGGAAGTATTCAGTAAAGTAAGCAAAGCAAAATTACCCGAGATGAAAGTTGTATCTTCTCGCAGAGTGAGTGAGAATCCAGAAGAAGAGGTAATAGAATTTTTATGCAGCTGGATGCAGTCAAAGGGCTTTGATCTGGAAAAGCAGCGAGGTTTTGGTTATGATATTCCAGTATCGGATGAGGATTTATCATCTGGGAAACGTGGTTATGAATATTTGATAACAATTGATGGGGAAGTGGAATGTGAGGAAGGTATTGATGTTAAGACTATAGCAGCAGATAATTATGCTCTGATGCGGATAGCGGAACCATTTGCGGCACCTTTTGAAAGAATCGGCAATGGCTGGCGGATACTTGTGGGAGAAGCAATAAAACTGAGATCCGATGAAGAATGCTGTGATTTGGATGGCAGGTATTGTCTGGAAGAGGTGATCATAGAGGGTGAAGCAACATATATGGATCTGTATTTGCCAATATAAGAAGTTGCAGATAAATTTATTTTGAATTGACCTGAGTAAAACCTTGCAAATGGTGCTTGCAACTTTGCAATGGTTGACCGATTTGAGCTCGTAATTACATCACTAAAAAGGTATTTGTATAGATATATAAATTTCTATTCTCTGTTCAACCATTGCGAAGGTAATGATACCATTCGCAAGGTTTTAGCTGAGAGGTAACTGTTCAGCTATTGCGAAGGTAAAAAATACCATTCGCAAGGTTTTTTCTTACACCCTTTTAGACATTCTCCTACAAATTTAAATAAGATACTGGAAAACAGTCCTTGACTTTTCATTTAGCAGTTTGA
>JAVCCT010000286.1 GCA_030765325.1 Candidatus Stygibacter frigidus
AATAGTGAAGTTTTGAAGTTTTTAGAAGATATGTTTAGAAATACAATAAAGCAGGAAGGAAAGTAAGATGATAATAGGATTATTAGTATTACTGGTAGTGGTAGTTGCTTATGTGATTGGGTTGTATAACAGCTTGATCCGCATCCGCAATCAGGTGAAGAATGCCTGGTCACAAATAGACGTGCAATTGAAGAGACGGCATGACCTGATCCCTAATCTGATTGAGACGGTGAAGGGTTATATGCAGCATGAGAAAGAGACGCTTACGAGCGTGATAGAAGCCAGAGCAAAGGCGATCAATGCTAATGGTGTGGCAGATAAGTCAGTAGCTGAGGGGCATTTGCAGACGGCTTTGGATAAACTGCTGGCAGTAGTGGAGAATTATCCCAATCTTAAGGCTGATCAGAGCTTTGCCACTTTGCAGGAGGAATTATCATCCACTGAGAACCGGATAGCATTTGCCAGACAGTATTATAATGATTCTGTGATGAATATGAATAACAGGATGGAAGTATTCCCATCAAACATAGTAGCCAGCGGGATGAACCTGAAAAAGGAAAGCTACTTTGAAATTGATGTGGCAGAAAAGGAAACTCCTCAGGTAAGTTTTAGCAAGTAGATAAGATGATAGAAGAACTGATCCGTAAGAACCAGCGGAAGTCAATATATCTGCTGATTACGTCTTTTGTGATCTTATTGATAGTGGGCTTTGTACTGGGTAGTCTGTTTTATACCTATCTGGCACCCCGCAGAGGATCAGATTATGAGAGTAACAGAATCTGGTTTGCTCTTATATTTGCTGGATTTATCGGGCTTGTGGAACTGGTGCAGGTGTATCTGATATTTAACAGCAAGCCCCGCACACTTTTTAAGCAATTAGGCTTGAAAGAAGCAAATCAAACCCAGTTCAGTAAATTGAACAATGTGATTGCAGAGATGAGTATTGCTGCAGGGTTGGCCAGAGCCCCGGAGGCATACGTGATAGCCTCAAAGGCAGCCAATGCCATGGCATTTGGCACTCGTCCGGAAACAGGAGCCATAGCAGTGACAGCAGGTCTTTTGAGTATTTGCAACCGGGATGAACTGCAGGGCGTGGTGGCACATGAACTGGCGCATTTGGTAAATAAGGACAGTATGCTGCTGGAAGTGTGCAGAAGTACATTGGGAATGGTGATAGTTCTGCGTGATGTGATGCTGAGATCACTATATTGGGGTTCAATGGGGAGAAGCAGTTATAGAACGAGCAATCGCAGCAGTGGCAAGGGTAATTCAGGATTTGGACTGGTATTGATAATAATTGGAGTGATCTTTGCGATTATGGCACCTATCCTGATCCAGATTATTTATTTTAGTTTATCAAGGGAGCGTGAATATCTGGCAGATGCCGTATCAGCGAGATTAACGCGCTATCCTGCTGGACTGGCATCAGCTTTGACAAAAATTGCTTATAGTACAACTACTTTGGAGAAGATCGATAAAGTTTCAGCAGCAGCATTTATTGACCAGCCTTATGGAGATGTGGTGGTTACCAGTAAGGGTACACGGACGCATCCACCCATCTGGAACAGAATCAAAATATTAAGGAAAATGATTGGAGGAGCAGGATATTTGGATTATCGCAAAGCATATGAGGAAGTGGTAAATACTACCGCAGGATTTATGCCCGAATCAGTAGCCTCCAGCACGACAAAGCTGCCTTTAAGAATGGCAGAAGCGCTGGTGGGCGAGCAATCTATGGTAACCAGTGAAGCAGAAATGGCAGCTTTAACTGATAATGTGCGGACAGAAGATGTTATCAGGTTGACAGAGGATTATGGATTTATCGATTGTGATTGCGGCTTGAAGATCAAAGTGCCGGCAGATTATGATAAATATGAGATCAAATGTCCGCGTTGCGGGAGAAGACACATACTGTCAGAAAACATGCGGGGTACACTCGCATCTATGCTTGATGAATCTGCAGTGACTGGAGCAGCCGCAGCAGGGATAATTCAAGATGTTTTGGAGGATAAAGGAGAGCCAGATTATAGTAAAGAGGAAAAGCAGACTTATGTGCGAGACAAAAAAGGCTGGCAGGAAATCCAGTGTATATGCGGCTATAAAGTGCAGCTCTCGCCAACTTTTATCGGGAGATTTATCAGTTGCAGAAAGTGCAAGAGACGGATAACTATAATTGATAAAGTAGAATAATATTACAATTTCAGCAATAAAGAGGCTGTTACATCTAAGTGGTTTATTTTATGTGTCTTATGAGTTATTATTGCCTGATCAACATTGCGAAAATTTTCAACCATTCGCAAGGTTTTAGTTGGTGGGAATTAAACTTTTCAGCAATAAAAAGCAGGGAAAATGATAAAATTAGTTGACTGAATAGGCTATAACAAATCATAGAAATCTTTTATGGAAATAAAAATAATAACAGGTGATGGTGAGTGATGAAAACAAAAGCAAAATTGAAAGCTTTGCGGGAACTGATGCAGCAGAAGGGTATTGATGCCTGGATAGTGCCATCAGGAGATCCGCATCAAAGTGAATATGTGGCAGACCACTGGAAAGCAAGAGCCTGGATAAGCGGTTTTAGCGGCTCAGCAGGTGTGTGTGTGATCACGAGTAATAAAGCAGGATTATGGACAGATAGCCGTTACTGGCTTCAGGCAGCAAGTGAACTGGAAGACAGCGGGATCGAACTTTTTAAGATGTTCAGTCCGGGAGTGCCAGATTATCAAACCTGGCTGCTGGGAGAATTATCAGATGGAGCAGTACTTGGCTTTGATGGTTCTTTGCTTTCGGTGCGTGAAGTGGCAGCGATCAGTAAAAGATTAAGTTCAAAAAATATTAGTTTAAGTTACGGTGAAGACCTTATTGGAATGATCTGGCAGGGCAGACCTGCTATACCACAAGAACCAGCCATGATGCTTTCAGAAGAATATTCCGGGGAGTCAGTAATCAGTAAAATTGGACGGGTACGGCTAGAGATGCAGAAGAATATGGTGGATTATCATGTGATCTCTGCTCTGGATGAAATCGCCTGGTTATTCAATATTCGTGGCAAAGATGTGAAATACAATCCCGTGGTGATCAGTTATGCGTTTTTGAGCAAAGATGAAGTTAATCTATTTGTTAATGAAACCAAGCTGAATGACGAACTGATTGCATTTCTAAAAACAAGTGGAGTATCAATTTATCCTTATGAAGATATTCTGGGCTACCTGGCTGGTTTGGAGGTAGATAAAAAGATGCTGATCGATGCGGGCATGGTGAGTCAGAAGATCAAAGAAGCAATTAAATGCCAGGTGAAAGAAGATAAAAGCATCGTTACATATTTGAAAGGGATCAAGAATGATGTAGAGCAGGAAGGCATTCGTCAGGCACATATACAAGATGGGGCAGCACTTGTACGCTGGATCTACTGGATGAAACAGCAGGTAGGGAAAATTGAGCTGGATGAATATACTGCTGGTGAGAAGTTGGGTGAATTTCGGGCAGAAGGAGATAAATATCAGGGGCTGAGTTTTACTCCCATCATTGGGTTCAGAGGAAATGGGGCAATTGTGCACTATTCCGCGAAGCCTGATACTGCCAGAAAGATCGAACCAGATGGAATTCTGCTGGTGGATTCTGGCGGGCAATATTTGAATGGCACTACGGATGTTACCAGGACATTTTCACTGGGTAAAATTACTGATGAGGAGAAATATTATTTTACTTTAGTGCTTGCCGGGCATATAGATCTTGCCAGGGCTGTTTTCCCTAAAGGCACATCAGGAGCTATGCTTGATACTTATACAAGGACAGCGTTATGGCGTGATAAGAAAAATTACGGGCATGGCACAGGGCATGGTGTGGGACATTTTCTGGGAGTTCATGAGGGTCCTCAAAACATCAGTCCTAAGAGTATTGCTGGAATATTTCCTGGGAGTGTTACTACTAATGAACCTGGTATGTATCTGGAAGGCAAATTTGGTATTCGCACGGAAAATATACTGATCTGTAAGACCCTGGAAACTACAGAATATGGTGAGTTCTGCCATTTTGAGACGGTAACCTTGTGTCCGATCTCACGGGAATTGATCAATAAAGAGATGTTATCATCGGATCAGACAGCATGGCTTGATCATTATCATAGCATGGTTTTTGAAAAGCTGTCACCGCTTCTGAAGCCAGACATTGCCGAATGGTTACGCAACGAGACTTTACCCTTATAGAGGTTAAGATGAGAAAAGCAATATATCCCGGGACATTTAATCCCATCACAAATGGTCATCTTGATGTGATCAGCAAAGCGTCAAAATTATTTGATGAAGTAATAGTGGCAGTTGCCAGCTATACAGGCAAAATGACAATGATCGATTTTGATGACAGGTACAGGCTTTGTGCTGAAGCAGTATCCAGCCTTCCTAATGTGAAAGCAGCCAGGTTCGAGGGATTGTCGGTAGATTTTGCCCATAAGATAGGAGCTCAAACTATGATCCGCGGTTTACGAGCTGTTTCAGATTTCGAGTATGAATTATCTCTGGCGATGATGAATAAAAAATTAAGTGGCGGTATGGATACGGTTTTTTTTCTTCCAGACCAGAAGTATTTATATCTAAGTTCCACAATGATACGTCAGATATCAGAGCTGGGTGGATCAGTAAGTGATCTGGTTCCGCCTTGTGTGGAAGAATATCTGAAGCAATTTTATAAATAATGGGCAGGTAGAGTGATAGTAAAAAAGGGCACTCATAAACATAATCAGATACGGAAAATATCAAAAAACGTGAAGATAAAGGAGCATATTTTGAATAATCCCAATCAACAGCAGAAACAGAAAGTAAACGTGAAAATTGATGAACAAATTGGTGAAGGAGTTTACGCAAATTTCATGATGATCACCCATTCACCGAGTGAATTTATTCTTGATTTTGGCAGAATGATGCCAGGCATGCCAAATGCGAAAATTAAAAGTAGAATACTGGTAACGCCGCAGCACGCTAAGCACTTCATGCAGCTATTACAGAAGAATATAGAAAATTTTGAGAAGCAAAATGGAGAGATAAAAGTTCCGGGAAAAGTAGAGGATAAAGATATCGGTTTTAAGAGCTCGGGACAAAATGCTTGACTAATGCACTTAGCTGAAAATTTTGAGAATCTCGATAGGAATATATAGTTAGAAATATTTTTTAAGGAGTTATTGCAGATGAGAAACAGGAAATTACGCAGCCTGCTGATAATGGCAGTGTTGGTTTTCACCGTTTACTTCGTAGCTCCGCTTCTTTTTGAGAAGCTGCCATCCTTTTGGACAGACAAGGAGTTAAAACTTGGTCTTGATCTGCAGGGTGGTATGCAGATACTCTTAGAAGTGGATTATTCAGAGCTTGAACTTTCAGTTGATGCGAAAAAGGATGCGGTCAAAACAGCCTTGGAGATCATACGAAATCGTATTGATCAATTTGGAGTGTCAGAACCTTCAATTCAGCCAATTGGTGAAAATCGGATTTTAATCCAGTTACCGGGTTTGAAGAATTTTAACCGGGCTAAAGAACTTATAGGAAAAACAGCTTTGCTGGAATTTAAGCTGGTAGCAGAACAGGATCAGGTAGAAGAAGTATATAATGATCTTGATAGTTATTTAGAAAAGAACTATCAGAAATATCCTTACCTGGCAGATCTTGATCTGGTGGAAGCAGCACCTGCTGTGGATGTTTTAAGTGATGAAGATAGTCTGGCAACAGATGAAGAAAGTGCGAATTCCAAGCTTTTTACTGCTTTAGTTAGTAATGATGAAGCACCTGGTAGAGTCCCTTATAAGAATATTAATGCTTTCAAAACTTTATTAAAAGATGAAGATTTTGTAAAACAAATCCCAGCCGGATTGCAATTAGCTCTGGAAAAGATCAGTAAAAAAGATCCCTATTCAGCCAGAATATTATATGTGCTCCATTCTCAGGCAGAACTTAGCGGAGATAAGCTGGATAAGGCTTCTACAAAGATAGGTCAGGGATACAATCCCAAGACCAACGGTAAACCCTATGTATCATTGGAATTCAATAAAGAGGGTGCCAGAATATTTAAAACAGTTACGGGACAAAACATCAAACGCCGTCTGGCAATTGTGCTTGATGATGTGGTTTATGTGGCTCCTGTAATTCAAGATAAAATCCCCAGCGGACAGGCTCAGATCACTGGATCTTTCAGTCTGGATGAGGTGCAGGATCTTGTGATCGTACTGGAATCAGGAAATCTTCCTGCCCCAGTGAAAGTAATTGAAGAAAGAACTGTAGGTCCATCACTTGGTAATGATAGTATTCGTGCTGGTGTGAGAGCAGCATTACTGGGACTGGCTCTGGTAGTGGTATTTATGATAATCTATTATGGTTTATCTGGTATAGTAGCAGTAATCGCTCTGTTGATGAATATGGGCTTTATCCTGGCAGTATTGACATCTTTGCAGGGAACTCTAACAATGCCGGGTATAGCAGGTTTGATCTTGACTATAGGTATGAGTGTGGATGCAAATGTGATCATTTTTGAGCGGATCAGAGAAGAGATGAAAGCAGGGAAGACAATTCGTTCAGCAGTAGATGCAGGATTCAGCCGGGCATTGGTAACAATTCTTGATGCGAACATCACAACCCTGATCACTGCTCTTGT
>JAVCCT010000004.1 GCA_030765325.1 Candidatus Stygibacter frigidus
AAAAAGGCGATAAATAATTATAGGAGGGAGTTAATTATCGCCTTAGAGAAAATCTAATTTATTATTTAATGTTCCGGCTTCATCTGTGGGAAGAGGATCACTTCTTTGATCGAAGTATTATTGGTAAATAGCATGATCAACCTGTCAATCCCGATTCCCAGTCCACCTGTAGGCGGCATGCCATATTCCATAGCCTCCACGAAATCCTCATCCATCACATTTGCTTCACTATCACCCATCTCCCGAATTCTCACCTGATCTTCCAATCGCTCTCGCTGGTCGATAGGATCATTTAATTCCGTAAAAGCATTGGCATATTCATTACCCATAATAAAGAGCTCAAAGCGTTCCACTATCTCAGTTTCACCCGGTTTCAGTTTAGCCAGTGGTGATATTTCACGTGGATAATCCAGCACAAAGGTCGGCTGAATAAGCTTAGGCTCCACAAAGTGATCAAAGAGTGCTTCAATCAGTTTACCACTACCGGCTGATGGTTCTATTTCCATCTTATGTTCCAGGCAAAATGCTTTTATCTTTTCAAAATCAAAATCACTGGCATCAAACCCGGCATATTCCTTGATCAGATCCAGCATGGTAGCTTGACGGAAAGGAGCTTTAAAATCAAGCTCAACCTCATTGCAGGTGATCATATCTGAATGAAGCACCTCTTTTGCCAGATGCTTGATCATGCTTTCGGTAAGCTCGATCATCCCATCCAGATCCGTGTAAGCCTGATATAGTTCCAAAAGCGTAAATTCCGGATTATGTGATCTATCCATACCCTCATTACGGAATACTTTGCCAATTTCATAAACCCGCTCAAAACCGCCGACAATGAGTCTTTTAAGATACAGCTCAATAGCTATTCGCATATATAATTCAATATCAAGTGTGTTATGATGAGTTAAGAATGGACGAGCCTGTGCTCCACCGTATAAAGGTGTCAATATAGGCGTCTCCACTTCCAGAAAACCTCTTGCTTCCAGAAAATGCCTGATCCCGGAAATCAAATGGGCTCGGGTCTCAAAACTGTGCTTGTGCTCAGGATTTAGTAATAAGTCCAGATAGCGCTTGCGATAACGCGTTTCTATATCATGAAATTCATCATAACGAATAGTTTTGCCATCTACTACTTTTTCCTTCACTACTGGTAAAGGACGCAATGCCTTGCAAAGCATGGTAACCTTATCTACTTTCACAGAATATTCACCCATCTGAGTTACAAAGCAGATGCCATCTACCTGAACAAAATCTCCCAGATCGCACGCTTTAAACACGTCATAATTCTCTTCACCAGTATTATCCCGGCGTACAAATATCTGAATATTTCCTGATTCATCAGCAACATTGCCAAATCCCACCTTGCCCTGACGCCGCAAAGCGACAAGCCTGCCAGAAACTGATACCCGTTCTTCTGATTTGATGAACTCTTCTTGTCCTGCAATGAGTTCAGATACTACATGAGTTCTGTGGGAGCGATTGGGATAGGCATTCACCTCCATATCAACCAGCCGCTGCAATTTCTGCCGCCGTGCCTGCATTAATTGATTTCTATTATCCATGGCTTCTCCATTATCTATAATTAACTGAACACATTTTAAACCAGCAGTTTAGATGTCAAGGTGATATAAACACTGGCATTCCCACGAAATTAAATTGCTGTGCTTTTGCACCAGCACTGGTCGGGGACAGTCATGGGTCTTTGTCCAGTATCTATTGCTAAAATATTATCTAAAGAGGGCAGATACATGGATTTGCCCCCTACCAGTTGTCTATCAAAAATTAAGTGAGAGAAGAAATAATAAACGGGAGGGGATGCCGGGAGGATTTTCAAAGTATTTGACAGAAAAAGGACAAATAAAAGGTTTACTATAAAGAGAGTTTTTAACGGAGGACATTAATGAAGAAGATTTTCTTAGCAGTTTTGCTGATTTGCTGGGCGTTTCTCGCTGCAGAAACCGTCATTGATGAAAGCTTTGACAGCACTACTATGCCAACTGGATGGACTCAGGAATATGAGAGTGGTAATTTTTCGTGGTTTGCATTTTCCGGTGGACATAACGGTCATCCTTCAGCACCTCATACTGGAACACGTAATGCCTATATTTTTAATGAAAGTTGCACAACCAAGCTGGTAACTCCTATGCTGAATATTGGTGGTTCGAATAATGCTACCTTAACATTCTGGCATGCTCAAGCAGAATGGTTAGGATCTCAGGATATTCTGAGGGTATATTATAAAAATGAACCTGATGATAACTGGTCACTAATAGAAACTTATGATTCTGAAATAACTACCTGGACACAGGAAACGATTAATCTTCCATCAGAGAGCAGCTCATATTTTATTGCTTTTGAAGCAGAATGTCTCTGGGGTTATGGAGTCGTCTTAGATGATGTAGAGATCGTAGGTGATCCTAGTCCGTTGGGGATAGTATCTGGTCATGTTTATAATGCAAGTGGAATCCCTCTAACTGGAGCAGAAGTCCTGATCGAGGATGTGAGCATGAGTGCTC
>JAVCCT010000159.1 GCA_030765325.1 Candidatus Stygibacter frigidus
ATGAATATATCAGTGTTGAGCATCTATTTCTGGCGATTATTGAGCAGGGGAAGCTCAGCTCAGAATTAAAAAGTATCTTACCGGATAAGAATTCCACTTTGGCAGCTTTGAAGGAATTACGTGGTAATCAAAGTGTGAATGATGATAACCCCGAAGCCAAGTATCAGGTGCTTGATAAATACACCCGTAACCTTACCCGTCTGGCAACGGAAGGTAAACTTGACCCCGTGATAGGACGTGATGAGGAAATCCGCCGGACAATTCAATCTCTGTCCCGCCGCCGCAAGAATAACCCGGTGCTTATCGGAGAACCAGGAGTAGGTAAAACAGCGATTGTGGAAGGACTTGCACACAGGATCATTAATCAGGATGTACCGGAAAACCTTAAAAATAAGGAAGTTCTGGAACTTGATATGGGTTCGCTACTTGCTGGAGCAAAATTCCGAGGTGAGTTTGAAGAGCGTCTGAAAGCAGTGCTCAAAGAAGTTGAGAAGGCAGAAGGGCATTACATTTTGTTTATTGATGAGATCCATACGGTAGTTGGTGCTGGAGCAGCAGAAGGAGCCATTGATGCCTCTAATATGCTCAAGCCAGCTTTAGCAAGAGGAAGTCTACATTGCGTAGGTGCTACCACTCTTGATGAATACCGCAAATATATTGAGAAGGATGCTGCCCTGGAGCGGAGATTTCAGCCGGTATATATCAAAGAGCCCAGCGTTACAGATACTATTTCTATCCTGAGAGGGATCAAGGATAAATATGAAGTGCATCATGGGGTTCAGATCACTGATAGTGCCTTAGTGAGTGCTGCCGCCATGAGTGATCGCTATATCAGTGACCGCTTTCTGCCTGATAAAGCAATTGATCTGGTGGATGAAGCATGTGCTCGGCTGCGGATGGAAATAAACTCTCGGCCAGAAGAAATTGATGAAACCGAGCGCAGGATACGCCAACTGGAGATAGAAAAATTCTCTCTGAAAAAAGAAACAAATGAAGTAGGCAAACAAAGAACAGCCAAAATAGAAAGTGAACTGGCAGAATTGAAAGAGAAACTCAATCTGCTGACGATTCGCTGGGAAAATGAAAAGCAATTACACCAACGGTTATCATCTCTCAGTGAAGAAATAGAAAAGCTTAAAAGTGAAGCGGATAAGGCAGAAAGAGAAGGAAATCTGGAAAAGGTCGCCCAGCTAAAGTATGGTGTGCTTGCCAGTAAACAGCAGGAACAGAATGCTTTAAAGCAGGAAATCCAGAAGATACCTGATGCAGAAAGACTTTTGCATGAAGAGGTCACAGAAGAAAACATTGCCCAGATCGTGTCCAAATGGACAGGAATTCCTGTAACCAAACTGGTGCAGAGTGAACTTGATAAACTGGTTCAGATGGAATCAGTCCTGAGTAAGCGCGTAATTGGTCAGGCAGAAGGCATCGCAGCAGTATCAAATGCTATCCGACGCAGTCAAAGCGGTTTATCTGACGCTCAACGTCCTATAGGCTCATTTATCTTCATGGGTCCCACTGGTGTGGGAAAAACAGAGCTGGCTCGCAGTCTGGCAGAGTATATGTTTGATACTGAAAAGGCAATTATCAGGATTGATATGAGTGAATACATGGAAAAGCATGCTGTATCACGACTGGTGGGAGCACCTCCGGGTTACGTGGGTTATGATGAAGGTGGCTATCTTACTGAAGCAGTAAGGCGTCAGCCCTATAGCATTATCCTCTTTGATGAGATAGAAAAAGCTCATCATGATGTCTTCAATATTCTGCTGCAAATACTTGATGAAGGCAGACTTACAGACAGCAAAGGCAGAACAGTAGATTTCAAGAACACTGTGATCATCATGACATCAAACATAGGCTCACAGCTTATCTATGATCAGGACAAGGGAGAGCTGGAAAGCATCCGTCCCCAGTTAATGAAGCTATTACAGCAACATTTCAAGCCGGAATTTATTAATCGACTTGATGAGATCATCATCTTCCATAGACTGGAAAAGCAGCAAATCAGGAAGATAGTTGAAATACATCTGGGCTTGCTGCAGGAAAAACTGGAAGCTCAAAATATCAAGCTTAAGATCAGCGATCAGGCAATTGATGAGATCACCCAACTGGGCTTTGATCCGCAATTTGGTGCGCGCCCTTTGAAAAGGGTTATTCAGCAGAAACTTGAAAATCCTCTTTCTCTTCTGCTGCTGCAAAATCGAGTCACATCAGGCTCTGTTATTGAAGTAGGAAGTAATCTGGAATTGAAAGTTAGCTAAAAACAGATAATTATCCAAAATAAAATGCCGTTCTTCCTTTTTGTGAAGAACGGCAATTTCTTTATACCAACAGCCACCTCGTGTTACTCGGAAATAACCTGTTTCCAGTTTCAGCATCTTTCCCAGACATTTCCACTCATATCAAATGAACCCAGAATATTAGCCCATCTTTCATTATTAATCAGCTAAGTTACTGAGGTATAAACGAGTTCATTTATTTTTAGGGTACTATTTCGACTTAATACACATATTCAATGTCTATTTTTCAATAACTTAACCGTCTGAAACCTATATTTTAGCCTTTTTTCGGTGAAACTTGGGCTAAGTGTACTAAGGGCTTATAAGGCTAATAGGAGTTATACTATAATAGATATTATTATAAAGTATAATATAGGACTTGACAATATTAGGCAGGATTTTGTTTTGATATTTGTCTTTTTATAGTAGATTATGTTGGAGGTAATAGATGAATAAAGTTGATTTAGCGGTATTGGGCTTTTTGATACGCATGCCTATGCATGGCTATCAGATAGCAGAGTTTTTTGAGAAGCGAGGAATTGAGTTCTGGATCAAGATCAAGATGCCCTCAGTATATAAAGCTTTGGGACGTCTGGAAGATAAGGGTCACCTCACAGGAG
>JAVCCT010000093.1 GCA_030765325.1 Candidatus Stygibacter frigidus
CCATCTTCTGCAACTATACTGTTGTTGACTACATCACAAACCGGAAGAATTGCTGATATTTCTTCAATTTCATCAACACATGCATTTGGAAAGTATTGCTCTTCAAATCCACCCATATCCTCAAGGTCATCATTAAACCCACTTTGTGCAGTAGAATTCCGAAAATAGAAGTAACATTCTGGCACACTGAGAGATAGAAAATGATAAAAATATTTAAAAATATTCACTCATAATTTCCTATCTTCACTGCACTCAGAATCTTACACCTCTTTTCAAAACCCTACTGCACAAAATGGGTTAAAAAGTGCATTATTCAAAGATAAGCATCACATCATAAATATCTGTTACTTTTAATTTGTTCTTTAAAATTCTATCTGCGTTGTTCATCGCTGCATATCAAAGGATATTAAAGCTCTTCACGCCGTATATAATTCAAAATCCCTGCGTTAAAATGCGACGCATATTTATGACGCAATGCTTATAAACCTGATATGATAAAAAGAACATAATATATATTTATGTAATGAACCACCAGTGGTGAGTAATATTATTGTGGAACAGCGTGATGATGGCAGCTATCAAGTTGATATATATTATGATCTGGAATATGTTGATTGTGATACAAGGTTTGTAAATGTGATGGTTTACGCTGATAATGACCAGTTGAATAGGAGATTTACAATCTGTTGATCTTTTTCAGTGATTTGTATTTAAGAGAATACATACGCAGAGCGTTGACGATATTGTCCTGTTTCTGGAAAAGGTAAGCATATTTCTGGAATACTGGAATTTCTGTAATTTTATAGAGTACCTTTAATTGGGCAATATGTAGTCGCTGGTACAGAATAGTAGCAGGATCAATTTCTGGATACCATTCTGCCTGACAAAGATTATAACGGCTCCAATATCCAAGATCATATACTGGTAATATATCCTGCACTGACTGGATCCCTGAGTTGAAAAGCTCTTTGGCAATTTTATCTTCAGGAAACACCCTGATATAATCATGTATACCAAAAAGGGCGAAGATCATTCCATTCAAGACCATTGTTGGTACTTCAGCTGGATATTCTTCATAAAAAGGTGCTGTCTTTATCATGCTGGTTACTCCGCCATCTTCCACTGTTAATGTAAATGGTGTTAACGCCAGTCTTGCCAGATCTGCCCAGTCTTCATTGTCAGTAAGTTGATACCCTCTAAGGAGAATATTTATTGCTCTTGCCTGAGAAAATGCTGATTGCCATGATCCGGGATTGTGATATTGAGGTAATGATACTTTTGTAAGCCATCTGGCACCATATTGGTGACTTTCTTCGGCATTGGTCTCAAACCAGTGCGGGTATTTCAGGAAGCGTTCCTTATCTTCCTCCTTACCGCTTTTCAACCAGGTGTGAAATATCGCCAATCCCATTTGACCAATTGTGATGGGAAAATATACAAATTCCTCACCTTCTACATCTATATAGGTCTTATTAACGGGAATTCCATTTTCATCAAAATGATTCAGCAACTTCTGGTCTTTACCGCTTGAAACCCGCTTCTCATCGAATACGAAGTAATAATATCCCAGCTCATTGCTTTTCACATCATCTGCTATCTTATAGCGTTCTTTTGGTGTTTTCAAATCATTAATTAATTTCTTTAACATGAATATTTTTTTATTTAAAGCCATTTATCTCTCCAAAGAAATTCACCAGTTTATTAGCAAATTGCGACGGTGGAATTGCTCATATATTTATCCACCCAGTTGTCTGGGAAAAAATCCATTCCCAATACCATTCCGATCTTAATTTGTTTACTTGCAGTCATTTTGATTTTCCTGCTCGACTTCTAATAATTCATCAAATAATGCTGCCAACATCTTTGTCAAATTCCTACGCGAATACTTTTTTACCTTATCATTGCCATAAAAAGGCAATCTGTCCTCTTTCCACAATGTCAATAACTCTTTGATCTTGTCTTCACAATGAGTTCCAAATTCATAAAAACTTCCACAGCCTGTCTCATCAAGAAGATCTCTGATCTCATTGCCTGCCCGACCATACCCAATTATATAATTCCCTGTTCTGATATATTCAAACACTTTAGCGGTCAGAACTCCCTTGCTGTTTTCTGTATTGGTAGAAAACAACACAAGAACATCCGCATTTACGATTCTATTGATTACTTCAATATGACTCACATACCCATGAAAATGATAGCAGTTGGCTCCAGGTTTCTGGTTAACGTAATCGATTATATCCTTATGTACATGTCCGTAAAAATGCAATTCTACTCTATCCCTTATTTCTTTTGATAGAGAACTTATACTATCAAAAAATTCCGGGGAAAACTGCGCTGTACGTATATTACCACTATGACAAATCGTAAATTTACTGTTAATCCCCTTCTTGATTCCGGAAAAATCTGCCTCATCGTAACCATTCTTAATTACTTCTATTGGCTGCTTGGTATTGTGTGAATAGATCTCTTTTAAACCTTGACTCACCGTTGTTATTACGCTCGCATCCCTTAATAATAGCTTCTCAAATCTCTTATCTATACACCAACTTATCCTGCTGCGAGGTAGGTGCTTCAACCAGAATCCTTCTGTCCAGGGATCTCGTAAATCTGACACCAACGGTAGTCCACTCTCTTTACTTAATCCACATGCCCCAAGCTGAAGAGAGTGAGGAGGAGAACTACTGAATATTAAATCCGGTTCATAAAGCCTGATTAGTTTCCTGCCCTCCTTGATTAAAAATGGAACCCAACCGACTCTGGCATCGGGTAAAAATAAATTCGACCTGATCCACTTGAAAAGTTTTTGACTATAAGTTTCTTTTGTGCTGCTGCTGAGCACATGGGTTGGAATTGAACTGTCTGGTTTTTTCCCCTTTAAAAAGTTATACAACCTGAAAGGCTCAAAACTGCTGCTTCTATGAACCATCATTCCAAAGGGGATATCTTTCTCTAAACTCTCATCCTTTGCCGGATAATTGCCGCTTTTGACAGTTAATACTATTGGCTCCCAACCAAATTCATGCAGGTATTTGCAAAATTTTAGCGTACGCTGCACTCCCGGTCCACCAGCAGGTGGCCAGTAATATGTGATAATTAGAACTTTAGGCATTATCTTCTGTAGATTGACCTTTCATATTTTCGTCTTTTCGTTTTTCTTCTTTTGCCACAGCAATGCTGCCTACAAAATCATCGAGTTCCGCCTGGGGTGCCATCTCAATAATAGCATTTAATATCTCCAGCATATCAGGAAAAGCCAGCGTTAATTCCTGCAATTTCTGCCCACCGCCACTTCCAATATAATTCACATCCAGTATTTTTTGTCGAGCTTTGGTGAGTTTTATTGATACAAAATCCTGCCAGGGTATATACACATTTTTTTTTAATAGATAGCAAAATTCCAGACCTTCCTGCTTGAATTTCAGCCTGTTAAGTGTAAATAGATTCCGCAACAGGGAATTCAAAGCAAAAAAGATTATCAAAAAAGGTACTAACTTGGTAAATGTTGATGAATCTGCATCTACTTTGTTAAATATCAGCCAGCCAGCATAAGCAATCGCCAGGATAGAAAAAATAATCGTAAACCAGCGGATAAATCTGTTAAACCAGTAGGAACGCGGAAATCCCTTCCGCTCGTTAATATTCATATATTCTTGAAAATGACTCATATTCCACACTTTTCTATATATTCACTAAAATCTTCTAATACTGATGGTGGTGCACTAAAAAAGCCAAAGAAATTTAAATCTGACCCATGCCCATGAAAATCACTGCCACCAGTTTTTATTAGACCATTATCATCTGCCATTTTCTGATATCGGGTAATTTCATCAGCAGTATGCCTGCTATAAAATACTTCAAGACCTTGAATACCAATATCTATTAGGTGTTGTACCAAGTCATCATCTCGATAAATATAAGGATGTGCCAGCACTGACACTCCTCCTGCCTTCTTGATCGCTTCAATCACCTTTTCCGCCTCAGGGGCTGGTTTGGGAACATAGCAACTTTGCCCCTCTCCAATATAATTATCAAATACTTCCCTGGAATCTCGACAATAACCAGCATCTATCAATGCCCTGGCAATATGTGGTCTGCCAACCAGATTCAATTTACCAGTAAAATTGATTACTTCCCGAAAATCAAGTGACATACCACGCTCTGCCAGCAGCTTCACGATTTTCTTAGCTCGCTTTAACCTGCCCTTTTCTATATTATGTAAAAATGACTTGAATGACTTATTTTTTACATCAAATCCATAACCCAGTATATGCACATCTCTTCCCCAGCAAAAGGAACTAACCTCTACCCCGGGAAGAATTCGGATATCATAATGCGCTGCCAGTTTCATTCCCTGGATGCATCCTTCCATTGTGTCATGATCCGTTATGGAAATCAGCTCATAACTGTATTGTTGTAGCATCTCCAGTAATTCCTGGGGCGAAAAGACCCCATCAGAATAGCTGGTGTGCATATGAAAATCGAGCTTATCCATCTACAATTATACTCCCTTTTTATATTTTTTCTCTTTAAATACCTATTTATCTTTTTTATCATTTCATGTAAAGTAAAAGCTCACAATCCAATTTTTTTCACTATATTTTACTTTATTTCACAAACTTATTGACATAAATCTGGGTTATGTACTTATTTTCATCGTTGCTTTAAAACAAGGTCAGGAATTTTGGTTAACTGTGATTTGATATCAACCTGACTTTAGGGTAAAACAGGAGATTAAATTGGGCACTAATCAAATTATTCTGGTTGTTCTAAGCGTTGTTCTCGTCGCTGTGGCGACAGCTCTTGGTATATTTATCTTCCAGAATCAATCCCAAAATACTAACCGCCAGCTAATGGTTAATGACCTTAATTTCCTCGGTACTGAAGCTCTCAAATTCTGGCGTACTCCTCCCAGTTTAGGCGGGGGAGCTCCCGATATCACATCCGCAGATCAAACCCAACTTGAATTTTATCTCCACTGGGCAGGAAACACGAATAGAACAGCTTCAGGTACTTATTCAATCCAGGTAAATGATGATGGGACAATAATGGTCACTGGTGTAGGTACTGAATTGGGTAATGATAATACCAATCCGGTTCAAGCTCAACTGGTCGTGGATACTAATTCAAATCATCCTCTGACAATAACATTAGCAAATTGATCGCTTCCTGAGCAAGCCAACCCGACTTTTTTCTGCCAACTTCTTTGTTATTAAATCACGCATCCCCCAGAAATTAAAGACAATTACTATGCCAGTCAAATATTTATATGCTTTAAGGCAATATTATTAAATGAGACTGTTCAATTTTTATGATTGATTTATCCCTGAAAGGGATAGTCCCAGGTAGTCACTTCGTGCCGACCTGGAGTTAATAATATAATAAGACATTCCTCTCCCAAACACCGGCTGCGCCGGTGTTTGGGAGAGGGAGGGAGGTAAATTTGACCCCGGGTTGTCGAAATATAACAACCCGGGGCTATTATAGTTATTCCCCTTCAGGGAATGTGTCAATTTCACAAA
>JAVCCT010000359.1 GCA_030765325.1 Candidatus Stygibacter frigidus
AAATTGAGGGTTAAAAGATTAGAAAATTAGAGAGTATGAAGAAAACTTGGCTGATCTTTAAAAATTAGTTCGTTTTGTTAGTTTTGTTCGTTGCTAAATTCTCTTCATTCTTACATTACTCGACTCACGTCTAACGATTTACGACTCACGGATAAATCATTACATTCTCTGTGTTCTCTGTGCCCTCTGTGGTAAAAAATCTTACATCACATTCAATATTACCTGGCTTATTTTTCCTGCGATACATTTATCTGAAAGGTAGTGGAAGTGCTATTTCCCGATTCATCTATAATGCTCAAGGTATGATAGCCATTATCCGGCAGCAGAGAAATATTTTCCTTCCCTATAGTACTTCCCACAAATTCATCATCAAGATACCAGAATAGGCGGGTTTCTGATGCATATCCAGAGATTTCAGGCGTAAGTCTCTGCTGCTGCAAGTCAATATCACGCGGCAGAAATATCAATGCTCCCGGCTGAGGATAATCTATCTGTAATTTTGCTTTATATCTGGTGGGACAATCTGGAATATGAGGAGGAATTTCCTGCACTGGATAGCCATTTAATTTGAGATATTTCTTTACCTGAGGTGGATAGACCAGATATGCTTTTGTTTCATGCTCAACATCCTGCCAGCATTTAGAGCAGACGGTGTTCTTGCCATCTTTGGTTACTTGAAAGGGCTGATGATAATTGCATAATCTTAGTGCATTTGCCTGTTTAGAAACCAGAATAGTATCTCGGGTGCACCATTTTGAAGGCGCAAATCCCGTTTCGGCGCATATCTCACATTCTTCCATCTCATTCAAGGGCATCTCAAACCAGGATTTTTCTGTATCCTTGGGCAGAGCATTGAATATGGCAAAAAGAAGCGGTCCAGCACTTGCTGCCCCTGATAGCGCCGGATTACTGGTATTATCAAAATTGCCTGCCCACACTGCTATGGTATATTGCGGATTAGTTCCCACTGCCCAGGCATCACGGCGACCATAACTAGTGCCTGTTTTCCAGGCTAATCTCCATTGATTATCAAATTGATGCCAGTAATATTCCGAGCCTGGACGCTTTAATTCTGAGATCACATTCAATATCTGCCAGGAACTACCTGGACTGATCAATTGCACCGGTTTAACTTTATCTTCATCTTTAAGGTAAGATAAAGGTGCAAACCTGCCCTGATTGGCAAGACCGCAATAAAGAGCTGCCAGCTCCGGCATTCTCACTTCACAGCCCCCGATTATCAGCGTTAGTCCATATCCTTCTGCTGAACGGAATAGAGTAGTGATTCCCGCATCTTTAAGAAAATAATAGTATTTTTCAAAACCATATAGATTAAGAAGCCGCACTGCCGGGACATTTAAAGATCGCACTAACGCATCATGAGCAGTTACCCATCCATCATATTTCCGACTGGCATTTTTGGGTTGAAATACACCATAATAGCTGGGCACATCTGCCAGCATAGTCTCCGGCACGATCAAGCCATCATCAATTGCCAGGGCATATAGAAAAGGCTTCAAAGTGGAGCCGGGGGAACGCTCTGCAAGAACTCCATCTATCTGCCCCTCTCCCTCATCATCATAAAAATCCTGAGAACCTATCCAGACCAGAATCTCTCTACTTTGATTATCAACCACCAGTGCTGCCAGGTTTTTTATGCCGTTTTCCTGCAGGTAACCACCTTGAAATTTAAGAGTCCTTTCTATCATGTTTTGCAGCTCAAGATCAAGGGTGGTATTTATCTCTGGCGAGTTTTGCTCTGCTGCTGCAAACCGCGTGAAATGGGGTGCTTCACAGGGTAGATTCCGCATACTATCCACCGCAGGTTCCCGGCAACTGAGTTCACAGGTTATCTCATCAATATCATTTCTTTCTGCTAATCTGTGCAGCAGCCTGTTGCGTTTATCAATTAATAATTGTTGATTTTTCCCGGGTGAGAGCTGAGCAGGTGCATTTGGTAAAACAGCCAGGAGTGCTGCTTCCGCCCATGATAATTGTGCAGGTTCTCGACCGAAATATTTCAGTGCTGCTGCTCTGATCCCCAGAATATTTCCACCATAGGGGGCATTATTCAAATATAAAGAAAGAATTTCCTTTTTCGAGTAGAGAATTTCCAGTTTTACAGCTTCAACTAATTCCATTATCTTCTTAATAACGGTACGGTTTACCGGCTTTGCCAGACGGCAGACCTGCATAGTGATTGTGCTGCCCCCGCTTACTACTTTACCAGCTTTGATATTCCTGATCACTGCCTGAATAATGGAAACTGGATTAAATCCCGGATGCTGATAAAAATAACGGTCTTCAAAGCTAAGCACTGCCTGTTCAAGTTTTGGCGGGATTTGAGCATTTGCTGGCACAAAACACCACTGCTCGTTTTCATTCAAAAATGCGCGCAACATCTTCCCATCGCGATCCAGCACGATCTTGCCATAATTATCCAGCTTCTCACCCGCATCAGGCGTTATCAGATAAATGACGCTGCCCAAGATCACTATAATAATGACTATGCTCAGCCAGTAATTTCTTTTTAATTTCATATCCGGCAAATAGAATAATTACTGCTAACCGGGCAATCTTTTTTTACCTTAGTATATAGACGTAATAATATTATATGGAAACAGAAATGGGAGTTTAAATTGCGAAAATCGGAATAGTACACTTGTAACCCACAGTGAAGGTACAGAGGATTTGATGAGTAACTTAAATTGCTTTTAAAAGTATATATTGCAGTTAATTACGTGGAAATTATGGTCAAAAGGGTGAGAATTGGTTATTTGAAACAGATATTATAACAAAGAAAGCAGAAAAAAATAGAATAGTAATTATGAATTTTATATCCGCCTATGGCGGACAAGTTTTAAATGGGAATGTAATTCAGACCAGGGATGGTCTGGTTACGCAGAAAATATGATTAAGATCAAGGGATAGTCTGGTTTAGAAAAATATCCGAAAATGGACAATCATCAACAAAACTGGACGATTATATACAATTCGTAGATTTTATAATTCCGTGATAGTGGTGTTTCA
>JAVCCT010000303.1 GCA_030765325.1 Candidatus Stygibacter frigidus
CTCTACTGTATAATAAACGTAACCCTTCCAGAGTTCATTTTCAAAACTTTGCAGATTACTGCCTATTGCTCTCACTCTTACTTTGCCATTGCTCAAATTTTTTACTCTTCCTCGAATATTATATTTATGAGCTGCTTGCAGAACAAAGTACCTGTACCCTACTCCCTGAACTATTCCAGAAATAAGATATTCCTGCCGGCTTTCATTATTAACACTGCCCTCTGACATTACTGCTCCTTTTTCTTCATTTATATCTATACCAGTACTTTGTCAAATATTTCTTGAAATTATCTGGGATCATTCGGATTTGTAATATTTCTGCTATACCTTCTAAAATATGATTATAGGACAAATAATGCCTATAAACCCTTTAAATTATATTTACTTAGCAAATAAGGACTTTATGAAGAGGAACAACTAAGCACGTAGTGACATTTTAATGTGAGTACGTGCCTTGTTGTTCCTGGAGTAATCTGGGAGTAAATTTATAATCGTCATATTATTGATATGAGGGCGGTTCGGGTATGCGGGAAGAAGAAGTTAGCACTCTTATTTTTAGATTGACAGTTTTTCTTTAAATTATTGAATGTCGCCAGAATTAGCAGGTGGCTAATTAGAGTGCTAAAGTTAAGGATGTGATTGGTAATGAAAAAGAATGAATTGAGACGCAGGGAAGTTTTAAGGTATCTTGTAGAGGAGTTTATTGAGCATCAGGAAGCGGTGTCCTCAAAGCAGATATGCTTAAAATACTTACCGGATTGCTCCTCAGCAACGATCAGGATAGATTTGAATAAGCTTGAGAAGGGTGATATGATCTATCAGCCGCACACATCGGCAGGTAGGATTCCCACGATCAAGGGCTATCGGGAATATCTGAAGATGGTTCAGCCAAAATTTATTGATCAGCAATATCATGAAAATGAATTTTTGAGAAACCTGCTGGTGCAGTATTATCGTGATACTCCCATGGCTTTGCATTATATTATGCAGGTACTGGCAAAAGAGACTGACCAGTTATCATTTGTAGCAGAACCTCAGATATCATTTGGTTACCTTGAGAAACTTGACGTGTTCCATATCTCACCCCGCAAGCTATTATTCGTGGTAAGCCTCGATTCTGGTTTAGATAAAACGGTGATCTTGAATATCGAAAGTGAGATCAATCCCCGTCAGCTCAAGATTATAGTACGTCGTATCAATGAGGAACTGGGTGGACTACGGATATATGACATTCAGAATAAATATTTGCAGGAAATCCAGAATAAAATAGGTCGGGAAAGTGCTTTATTCAAGAATTTTTTAAGTGGACTGCATCATGCTCTCAGCCAGATATCGAGTTATTATATTCATTTTGATGGCAATATGAATTTTCTGGAACAGCCTGAATTCAATGAGCGCAAATCAATATTGTCATTTTTAGGATTCATTCAACGTCAGGATAATCTGATAAATCTGATGAAAAGACATGAAAGTGGCAAGGATTTTTCCATTTTAATGGGTGAAGACCTGATTCGTCCAGAACTGGTTGAATATGTGATAATCTACTCAAGATATGAGATATATGGCGTACCGGGATATTTGGGAATAGTTGGTCCTGTACGGATGAATTATAAAAAGAATATACCCCTGGTGAGAGATTTCGCCAGGACAATAACAGAAACAACGAAAAAAGGGATGATGGTGAAGCAAAATGTCAGAAACCAGTAAGAAAGATACAGAATTTAACCAGGAAAATATTAATGAAGAGACCACTGACAGCGAATTTGAGGAAGTGGAAGTAATCGAAACTTCTATAGAATCTGAATTGCAGGATAAGATAGATCAATTAGAGCGAGAGAAGGCAGAATTTAAAGATAAATGGCTGCGTTCAGCAGCGGAATTTGAGAATTTCAGACGTCGTAGTACGGCTGAGAAATCTACCTGGATAAAAAATGCTAATCAGCGTCTGGTCCTGGAATTATGTGATGTATTAGATAATTTTGAACGGGCTTTGGCTGGTGAACATAGCGATGGTGATAAGAATTATCAGAAAGGAATAGAGCTGATCTACAAACAGATATCTAATATTCTTACCAGAGAAGGGGTGGAGAAGATCGAAACTGATAAGCAGGACTTTAATCCTGAGTATCATGAAGCATTAGCCCACATCCCTTCAGAACTGAAAGAGAACAAAATTGCCGCAACAATTCAGAATGGCTATCTGATGAACGGCAAATTGATAAGAGCAGCACGTGTGGCAGTATCTAATGGAGAAAAACCGGAAGGAACTACTGACAAGAAAGCTGATAAAAAAAAGAAGAAAAAAATAGAAACAGGAGGATATGATGGGTAAAATCATAGGAATAGACTTAGGAACCACAAATTCATGCGTAGCCGTGATGGAAGGTGGAAAAGCACATGTGATCGAGAGTGTGGAAGGATCACGTACTACACCATCTGTAGTAGCATTCACAAAGGATAATGAACGATTGGTAGGACAATTGGCAAAGCGCCAGGCAGTTACCAATCCACGCAATACTATATCATCTATCAAGCGTTTTATGGGACGCCAGATCGATGAAGTGCAATCAGAGATCTCGAATGTTAATTATGAGATCAGAGGTGGAAAATTTAAAGAAGCAGTTGTGCATATTCCCATAGAAAACAAGGATTATTCACCTCAGGAAATTTCAGCCATGGTTCTGCGGAAGATGAAAGAAACTGCTGAATCACATCTGGGACAGGAAGTCACGGAAGCGGTTATTACTGTGCCAGCTTATTTTAACGATGCTCAGCGTCAGGCAACCAAAGATGCTGGAAAGATCGCCGGACTGGAAGTGAAACGCATAATAAATGAACCTACAGCTGCAGCATTAGCTTATGGCTTGAATTCTGAAAAGGAAGAAAAAGTAGCGGTTTATGACCTTGGTGGCGGAACTTTTGACATTTCAGTATTAGAAGTGGCAGAAGGGGTAGTAGAAGTGCTTTCAACTAATGGAGACACTCACCTTGGTGGAGATGATTTTGATAAAAAGATCATGGACTGGATAGTCGATAACTTCAAAAAGCAGGAAGGAATAGACCTCTCTAATGATGCTATGTCCGTGCAGCGTATCAAAGAAGCTGCTGAAAAGGCAAAAATTGAATTATCAGGTACTGGAACCACAAATATCAATCTGCCATTTATTACTGCTGATGCTTCAGGACCTAAGCATTTAAGTCTTGATCTGAGCAAAGCAGAATTTAATAGAATGACAGCAGACCTGGTGGAAAGATCAATAGAACCCTGCCGTAAGGCTTTGAAAGATGCAAAACTGAATCCAGGTGACATCGATGAAATCCTGTTGGTTGGTGGAAGCACCCGAATTCCAGCAGTACAGGAAGCAGTAGAGAAATATTTCGGTAAAAAAGCTAATAAGAGCCTAAATCCTGATGAAGTTGTAGCAGTTGGCGCAGCAATTCAGGGTGGCATTCTGGGTGGAGATGAAAGTCTTAATGACGTACTTCTGCTGGATGTGACTCCCCTTTCATTGGGCATTGAAACTCTGGGCGGAGTGATGACCAAGCTTATAGAGCGTAATACCACTATTCCCACTAATAAGAGCCAGGTGTTTTCTACTGCAGCAGATAATCAGCCAGCCGTAAGCATCAACGTGCTTCAGGGAGAGCGCTCCATGGCAAATGATAACCGGACTCTGGGTAAATTTGATCTAACTGATATCCCACCGGCACCACGGGGAACCCCTCAAATAGAGGTTACATTTGATATCGATGCTAATGGAATCTTACATGTATCTGCTAAAGATAAAGGTACCGGCAAAGAGCAATCTATCCGCATCGAGCGAACAGGCTCATTGAATGAAGAAGAAATCGAAAAAATGGTAAAAGATGCTGAAGCTCACGCTGAAACAGATAAAATCGAGAAGGAAAAGGTAACAGCTCATAATGAACTTGATACCTTTATTTTCTCAGTGGAAAAGAGCCTTTCTGAATACGGTGAAAAGATTCCTGCTGATGAAAAAGCAAAAGTGGAAGCAGCCGTGAAAGAAGCCAAAGAAAAAATGGAAAAGGCTGGAACAAAAGAAGAATATGACAGCATTAAGGAAGAACTAACCAAGAAAGCACAGAAAATGAGCGAAATACTTTATGCTGATATGCAGAAACAGCAGCAGTCAGCAGGTGGTGGTGGACCTCAGAATGCCGATTTTGATCCCAGTAAAATGGGAGGACAGCCAGGTGGACAGCAACAGTCACAAGAAGAGGAAGGACCTGTAGATGCTGATTTTGAAGTTGTTGATGACGATAAATAACTGATATTGATAGAGGCAATGCACCACAATGTGCATTGCCTTTTTTTTCTGTGTCTCCTGAAACTGATCGTATATGAAACCGGTCAGCTTCAGGAAATATAAGGAAAATGTATAAGGGATAAATAATGGAAAAAAGAGATTATTACGAAGTGCTGGGTATTGCCAAAACAGCTGAGGCATCAGAAATAAAGAAATCGTACCGTAAACTGGCAATGAAATATCACCCGGATAAAAACCCGGATGACAAAGAAGCTGAAAAGAAATTTAAAGAAGCCTCAGAAGCTTATGAAGTATTAAGTGATCCTGAAAAGCGCAGTAAGTATGACAAATTTGGGCATGCTGGACTGGAGGGTGCATTTGGTGGTGGAGGCTTTGACTGGGGTAATTTTTCTCATTTCAGCGATATTGATGATATCTTTGGTGGTGAAGGGCTGGGAGGAATCTTTGAGCATTTATTTGGTGGCAGTATGGGTCGCAGCAGGGGGGGGAGCCGTCGTAATAAAGGTGAAGACCTGCAATTATCACTGTCATTGACCCTGGAAGAAATCGCTAAAGGCGTTAAGAAAAAACTTAAGATAAATGTTAAAGATTCATGTGAAAGTTGTCAAGGCAGTGGCTCAGAAGATGGAAAGACTCAAACCTGCACCCAATGCCATGGTAGTGGGCAGGTGATGCAGACAACCCGTTCTTTGTTCGGTCATATGCAGACCGTAGTACGCTGCCCTACCTGTAATGGAGAAGGCAAGCTTATTGATAAGAAATGCAAAGTTTGCCATGGTGAAGGCAGAATAAATAAATTAAAACCCATTGAAGTTGATATTCCCGCTGGAGTAGCTGAAGGTCAATATATCAGGCTGCGAGGCAAGGGTAATAAGGGAAGAAATGGTGGAGAAAACGGTGATATCCTGGTTCATATCAAGGAAAAGGAACACGCGGAATTTGATCGCGAAGAAAGTAATCTGAGAATCAATTTCCCAATTACCATATCACAAGCAGTGCTGGGTTGCGAAATCAAAGTGCCTACTTTGTCTGGAAAAGTCAAAATGAAGGTTCCTGCTGGTACTCAGTCAGGAAAAATATTCCGGGTAAGAGGTCAGGGTCTCCCCTATCTCAACAGCGGATATAATGGTGATCTGTTTGTGCATATAATTGTTATGATACCTACTAAAATATCCGGCAGAGAAAAAGAGCTTTATACAGAACTTGCTGAAATTGACAAAGAAAAGAATTATGAGCCCAAAAAGAGCTTCTTTAATAAGTTTAAACATCTTTTTAATCTAATATAATATAGAGATCAGTAAAGTGCCCTGCTATTATCTGCCTGATATCACTAATTTACAAAATCGGCAGTACATTATCGAAGGTGAAGAGTATCATCATATCTGTCAGGTACTTAGAAAAAGAGATGGTGACCACATCCTGGTTACAAGCGGAACGGGAATTATAGCTGATTGCCGTATCGTTAAAATCGAAAAGAGATATTTGCTGATTGAAATTGAAAATCACACAACTTATGAAAGAAGTGAACCTCAGATGGCTCTGGCATTTGCTTTATTAAAAAATAAACATGACAGTATGATAATTGAAAAAACTACGGAATTAGGTTGCTCGATATTTTATCCAATGGAAACAGAGCGAACTATCCGGAGAAATTCTTCTAACCAGCAAAATAAATTTCATAAAATAGCCATAGCAGCCATGAAGCAATGCGATAATGCCTGGCTTCCTGAGATAAAAGAATGCCGTGATATTCGCAAGATACCTGACCTGTTACGAAAAGATAGTTTTATTCCTGTGGTTGCGCTGGAAACTGAAAACAAGCGGTCATTTTCTGAAATTAAAAGTCAGTTTCCTAATGAATCTCTGGGCATTATTATCGGCCCGGAAGGTGGATTTTCGCAGCAGGAAATAGAATTTTTAAAAAAATCGGATGTGATCTCATTTTCACTGGGAAATCATATTTTAAGGGCAGAAACAGCTGCAATTACCGCTATTTCACAGTTATCAGGATTTAATTATAATTTAAATAGAGAATATTACTAATAAATAATTACAGGAATTGGACAATTTAAGGGTTTTCAGAATAGGCAAATATTAAATTAAATATACCTATCCTTATTTGCCCTGCAATTTGGATAAAGCTTCTTCAAAAGTCTCAAAAATATTTATAACTTTATGCGCCTGCGTCATTTTGAGAACCCGAGCGGCTTTATTACGGGGATTTGCTATGCATAGATAACCATTTTTTTGTTCAGTTACCTTAAAAATCCTGATGATCGTTCCCAATCCAGTACTATCCATAAACTGCAGATCAGAAAAATCAAGTATAAACCGGTTTGTTCTCAAAAAGTATTCATCAAATGCTTTTCGTAAATCTTTTGAATTAGAGGCGTCAAGTTCACCGCTAATTTTTACAATTCCAATATCCTCATTTAGATTGAAATTAATGTCTAACATAAGCTCTCCTTATCAGAGTCAATAGTAAATATTATCCGTGTTTGATTTATTGAATCAATTCTTTTTCTTGTTATTCCATCAGACAGGGTGACAATAATTGGCAACCCCCGTCCTGAAGTGGCATCATTTGCCACCAGATCAAATGCATCTTCTTTATTGATTGCGGGTATTATCCATTCTATACCCTTATCCCAGATGCTTATTATTACCTTATCTGTGATCTCTAATGATAGAACCACCATGGTGTCCGGTTTGTTCTTTAAACCGTGAACAATCACATTTGTGAGTATTTCTGCAATCACCAACTCAACTTCAAAAGCGAGTTCATCAAGTCCTGTTTTATCTAAGATAAATTTTTCGCATTGCTTTCTGATATGAGCAGTATTGGTAAGAATGGATTTAAAAGTTACCAGAAAACGGTTATCTAAACTTTTAATCAGGCTATTTGTTCTAAATAGTACAAATGAGAAATCAGATGTGAGTGATTGATAGCCGTCTTTAATGAGATTTTCACGGAAAATGTATGGTATCAGAAAAGAATTTGGTTCATCAATGTCTGAAATCATTTGCTTAATTCCATCTAAACCAAGCTTCTTGTCATTTAAATGGTAATTTTGTAATTCACATGAATATAAGAAATTGAGCTTATGTTCATCAAAAGAGAATTCCACTTCCTCAAATGTGCTCTTAGGTTTCTCTAACTCATCTGAGCTTTCTGAATTAAGCTGGTTTTGTGACTTGCTGAGATCACAAAAACTCTTAGTTTCCAGATCATATTGCAGAATGTTTACTGTACCAATTTTTGCATAACGGACAAATTCAAAGTCTGAATCTATCAGGCATACAAGCAATTCCATACTCTCAGTCAAATTTTCTGAACCCAATATTTTCACAAGACGATCAAGAATAACTCCCGGGGAAGCCATTTCCAGCTCATTTTTGATGATAGTATCCATAGTGATCTTGATTGTGAGCATAAAGAGAGTTCCCTTGATATCCTGATGCGGGAAATGTCCCATATATGCTATATATCGAGTTTCTGATATGGGAATAATATCAAAGAAATCACCACTGGGTGTGCTTTCATCCACTATATAATTTGATGAAAAAAGTAATTTCTTTTCAGGTAACAGCCAGGAAGGCGCCATGGAAATCTGCATCGCAGAAGCTCGGGTTTTATTCTGGAAAATCAGTTCATTGAATTTTTGGATTTTATCTTCAAATTCCAAAGCTTTTTGCTTATACACCACTTGTCTGGTAATCTTGGAGATTTGCATTATGACGTTGTTTACATTGATAGGCTTCAAAAGAAAACCATCTACTCCCAGATTAATTGCCTGCTGGAAATACTGGACATCATTATGAGCTGATACGACAATTACTTTGACATTTTCATCAAATTCCCTGATTTTTTTCAGCATCTCAAGACCTGTCATGGTTGGCATGCGAATATCTGTTATGATCACGTGAGGATGGTGTTTCTTATACATCTCAAAGCCAATATGTCCATTTCCGGCAACAAGTACATTGTTTACTCTTCGCCTCATAATTTCTGCAATAGAATCCCGCATCATTTCCTCATCTTCTACGAATAGAACATCTATTGGAAGTTTCTCAAAATTCTTCTTTACTTTTGACATATCCTGCCTTTTATGTTATCTACCATTTTACATAACTTTAGACTCTCTTTCAAAAAATTAGATATCTCTGAATAAAGTCAATATAAAAGATAATTTTCTGCAATAAATGAATTCAAATAGATTTATCAGAAAATGAGTTGATTCGACGCTGATAACCAAAACCTCATATTTTTTTGATCAGCAAGCTTGACAGTGGGGGAAAGGTGCAAACAATAGCAACAGGAGTTATTTATGAACGGCATTGAAATAGTAGAAAGTTATTTAAAGGAAAAAAGGATTGCTGATCTTAATACTAAAATGCAATTACTTTCTCAATATGTACACCTGCTGATCGAAACTAATAAACAAATTAACCTTATTTCCCGAAAGGCTGGAGAAGAAGACATCTGGCTTAATCATATACTGGACAGCCTTTTACCTGTAGGTATTATGAAATTAGATGGCAAGACAGTTCTTGATTTCGGAACAGGGGGAGGTTTACCCGGAATCCCCTTGAAAATAATTTTTCCTGATTGCTATATGTATCTGCTGGACTCACGCCAAAGAAAGATGGAAGCAGTGAAAAAGATTATAAAAAAGCTTGACCTGCAAGAATGTTTAACAATTTGTTCACGTATAGAATTATTAGAGAAAAGCTGGCATAATTACTTTGATGTAATAGTCTGCCGATCAGTAAAAATAGAAGAAAGATATTGGAAGGAACTGGATAAACTGAGCAGCAAAGCAGGTAATTTATATATATATAAAGCAAAGAAGCTGGATGATATGGAGATATTATCAAATATTAATAAACATGATATCTCCCATAAGCTGGTGGGAACAAGAACATTGATAGAATTGAAAAAGGAAGATGTTCCACGTGGAACATAAAAAAGGTAAATGGCAAAAGTAATAGCGATTGTTAATCAAAAAGGGGGCGTGGGGAAGACAACCACTGCCATAAATCTATCCGCAGCACTGGCAATCTTTGAAAAAAAAACATTGCTGATTGATTTTGACCCTCAAGGAAACAGCTCAAGCGGTCTGGACATTAATAGAAATACTGAAAATATATACGACGTATTGATCGGGAGAAAAACCATTGATGAAGTAACCTGCGATTATGAAGCATTAAAAGACCTTTTTGTGGTTCCTGCCAGTGTAGATCTGTCTGGAGCTGAAATTGAACTTGTAAGTGAATTTATGCGCGAAACAAAAATGAAATCTGCCCTGCAGGCGATTGAAGCTGACTATGAATTTATCATTATTGATTGCCCTCCATCATTAAGCTTGTTAACCGTAAATGCATTAACTGCCTGTGATGAAGTGATTGTCCCGATTCAATGCGAATATTATGCTTTAGAAGGTGTTGCTCAACTAATGACAACTATAAATATGGTGCGTAAGTCACTAAACCCTTCATTGAATATTTTGGGGATACTGCTGACCATGTTTGATCGTCGCTTGAATTTATCTCGTCAAGTGGCACGTGAAGTTCGCAGATATTTCCAGAACAAGGTCTTTGATACCGTTATTCATCGTAGTGTAAAGCTGTCAGAAAGTCCCAGTTTCGGGAAATCTATTTTTCATTATGATATATCCTCAACCGGATCAAAAGGTTACTTAGATTTAGCAAAGGAAGTGGTAAAAAGATGTCAAGAGAAAGCTTAGGTAAAGGATTAGACGCTTTATTTTCAAGTGGACCGGAATC
>JAVCCT010000281.1 GCA_030765325.1 Candidatus Stygibacter frigidus
TAACTGTTGTGCCGGCAAGATGAACAGGCTGCAAAACAGCCCGAGGCGTTACTGCCCCCGTTCTGCCTACCTGAAATTCTACTGCCTCCAGAATTGTTTCTTTTTCTTCTGCTTTAAATTTATAGGCAATCGCCCACTTCGGGCTTTTGGAGGTGTAACCCAGTTCCTGCTGCAAACCGAAATCATTGATCTTGATCACTATCCCATCTATCTCAAAAGGCAGATCATAACGCTTTGTATCCCAGTCTTCACAATATTGCATGATCTCATTAAATCCTGCTGCTGTCCTGCTGCTGGCATTAACTCTGAATCCCTGCTTCTTTAGAAATTCCAATAATTCTTTCTGACTGGCTGCCGGCATATTTTCAGCATAACCCACAGTATACATATAACTTTCCAGCCTGCGTCTTGCCACCAGCTCACTATCTTTCAATTTTATAGTGCCAGCTGCTGCATTGCGCGGATTGGCAAACAGGTTCTCTTCCGCATTATCACGCTCTATATTCAATCTTTCAAATTCTGATTTAGAGAAAAATATCTCTCCCCGTACTTCAATCTTACCTTGATAATCTATTTTCTGCGGTATATCATTTATCGTAATCACATTTTTTGTGACATCTTCACCTTCATAACCATTCCCACGCGTGGTAGCATATTGCAGTTTGCCATTTTCATAATATAGATTGATACTGAAGCCATCAAGTTTGTGTTCCATCATTACTTCCGGAAAGGCATCTATCTCCAAAGCGATTTTATTAAGGAATGCTTCCACTTCATCCAGAGAATAAGCATTATCCAGACTATACATCCGCAATTTATGCTCGATAACCTTGCGCTCGCCAGTAAGATCACTACTCACTTTTTGAGTTGGGGAGGCAGATTCCGCATATTGAGGATATTCCTTTTCCAGCTTTTCCAGTTCCTTCACCATCTGATCGTATTCATAATCGCTGATCTCCGGCTCAGTATTTTGGTAATATAGCAGGTTATGACGCTTGATCTCTTTGCGTAAGTGCTTGATCTTTTCTGCTATTCCCTTCCCAGCTTCCAGAATACCAAAAATATCTTCCTGCATATCTTACCTCCAACATAATTTTATTTTTCTATTAAGGAATAATGTCAATCTAAATTCAAAATAAAACTGACACCTCCAAGTTTTTTTAATTTCTTCCACATCTCCATGTTTGATAATTCAACTGGTAGGGGCAGACCTATGTGTCTGCCCTATTTCGATAATATCAAAGCAGTAAATTCTTGGGATGCCAGAAATTCCTGAGATATTACCTGCTCAAAGCCAAGAAAGCTCAATCTTTAGCGGTGATTATCTGTTAAATCCGCACAATCAGTGTTCTATGCTTTACATTTCCCTTATTATTCTTCCACCTGATCTTCCGGCTCCGGGTCCGAGTTCAATCTGGTGATCTGCTTTTGCCAGTAATTGGATATTATGCTCTATGAAGATCACTGTATTCTGATTTTCTACTAATTGATCAAGAAATTGGTAGAGATTTTCGATATCTATCGGATGCAATCCTGCTGTGGGTTCATCTAATAATATCAGGCATTTCTCTCCTGCTTTTCGCATCTGCAATGCGGCTGCCAGAAGTAATCTTTGACCTTCTCCACCAGAGAGGGTATCACTGCCTTGACCGAGTTGCAGGTAGCCCAGTCCCAGGTTTTCAGTTTCCCGTAATTTATCCGTTAATTTAGAGTGATCAGTAAAAAAATCAGTCGCTTCAGAGATCGTCATATTCATAATATCAGCTATGTCTTTGCCTTTATACCTGTAATGGAGAACTTCCTCCCGATAGCGAGTACCGCTGCATAATTCACAATCACTGGTGATATAGCCGGCAAAATCCAGTTCTTCTCGTTTTTTACCTGTTCCTTTGCACAGAGGACATTGACCCTGCTTTCCCGCATAATTGAAAATTGCGGCTTTAGCGTGCGTTTCTGCAGCCAGCAATTTTCCGATTTCCTTCAAATAACCCAGATAGGTTGCGGGAGTGCTCAAGGCATTTTTATGGAATCCACTCTGCTGCTGATAGATTATCTGGTCAAAACTATCTAGTCCCTTTATATCCGTACAGCCTGTTGGTTGCTTGCGTAGATATGAACTATAGAGCACTTCCCGGCATAAGGTGCTTTTCCCGCTGCCACTCACTCCACATATCCCCACCAATAGACCCGCCGGTACTCGCAGATCAATATTTTGCAGATTATTGCTCATTGCTCCAGTGATCTCTATCCAGTTGTCCGCATTTCGTCTTTTTGCTGGTAAAGTGGTATCTTGATGCAGATAGTTTCTGATCAATGAAGCAGGATTTGTGCTTATCTCTGCCGGACTGCCGCTGGCAATGATCTTTCCGCCATTTCTTCCCGCTCCCTCGCCCAGCTCAATCACATAATCAGCTGCTTTGATGAAAAGTGGATCATGCTCTACACAGATCACAGTATTACCATTATCAGCCAGCTCACGCAGTAGCAGGTTAACTTCTTTTCGTTCCAGTGGATGCAATCCCCGGCTGATCTCATCCAGCACGAAGGTAACTCCAGTAAGTCCGCTAACTACCTGTCTGGCAATTCTCAATCTTTGAAATTCACCTCCAGAGAGTGTATCAAGTCTTCTGGCAGTGGTAAGGTAGCTCAATCCCATTCTTTTCAAAGCCTTAATGTGTCTGAGTATTTCGTTTGAGATATTTACCCAGCCTCCTGCAATGAGAGAATCAGCTATGAATATATTTTCTAATTCACTTATCTCAAGATTACTCATCTCAGCAATATCATATCCGGCTATTTTAATTTCTAAGACTCTGTTTTGCAGTCTGTTGCCTTTACAGACATGGCAGGATTTTTCGCTCATTAAACCGGTTAACTGCTCACCAGCCCGTTTCTGATGTACCCGTTCATATTCGATATTGATCAGATTTACAAATCCCAGCCATTTACTGCTGAATTTGTGTTCTCCCTGCCTTTTGCCTCTGGAAAAATTCCAGATAACTTCATATTCCTGCTCACCAGTACCGTATAAAATAATTTCTTTTTCGGTTTCTGTCAATTCATTA
>JAVCCT010000174.1 GCA_030765325.1 Candidatus Stygibacter frigidus
AAAAAAGGAAAGGAGCAGGATCATCTATATGCTTATATATCATTCAGTTATAGAACATTGGGAATTTCGCATTAAGTATATAAGCTATTGTATTTATTACATTTACGACAAGTCGGAAATATTAGTACTTAATTAGAATCCGATTTATAGATTAGGTTTTTGGGAGTTTATACCTTTCATAGATTGTAAAAAAGATTGCACTGCAGGCTAGCCCTGCAGTGCACTATCCCACTTAGGAATAATTATGAATTTACAGCATATGAAAATGCAGATGCTGGAATTAGGCATTCTGATTCTGGCTGCATATATTGGTGGTTTGATTGCCAAAAAACTCAAAATTGGTGCCGTGATCGGGCAGATATTCGGCGGTATCCTGGTCGGTCCTCACTTTTTGGAAATACTTCACAGAATCCTGAGTAATCATCCTGCTTTAGCTGGACTGGCAGTATTCAAACCGATCTATTTTTTTTACAGTAATGGATTTGAAGAATATAAAGAGATTTTAGAGAGCTATCATTTTTTTGTTTTCCTCTTTCTGGGCTTGATCGCTTTTTCGATTGGTGAAGAACTTCATCGAGATCGTTTGCGCCAGGTGGGCGTGAAAGCTTCTATAATCTGCCTGATCCAGGGACTGTTTACCTTTTTTATGATCACAGCCGGCTTCAAGGTGATATTTGGATTCAACTGGATACATTCTCTGATCATTGGCTCCATTGGCATTGCCACAGCTCCTGCTCTCACCTTTATATTAATGACTAAGCTCAAAATAACCGGAAGATTGAGACAATTACTGGCAAATATCGTGGTGCTGGATGATATCATGGAAGTGATTCTGTTTTCCATATTTCTTAGTATCGCCATGGCGCAGCAGAGCGGTCACTTTGTTTCCGGATGGCATATTGCTCAGGAAGTTACTATTGAGCTTTTGATGGCAGTTCTCATCGGAGTCATTATTTTTGTAATACTAAGGCTTACGATCAGGGAACGCAAACCCGATGAGCAGGAAATGGAAGATGATAACTCCTTTCTTTCCACGGTGCTTTCTCAGCATCCCACGCCTTCAGTCGAGATATTATTGATAGTTCTCGCCATAGTAGCCATAGGAATTGCCATTGCCATACATTTTAATCTGCCATTTCTGATTACTGCTGTAACCGCTGGGTTTCTGATTGCCAATCTCCATAATAATGCTATATTTGATTCCCTCAAAATTGAAAATGTTATGCCTATCATGAACCTGATGTTCTTTGCAATTATCGGAGCAAGCGTCAGGCTGGAAAGCTTTTCAAAAGATACTATCATTTTTGTGCTCGGGTATGTGGCTCTCAGGGCAACCGGTAAAATATTCGGTAATTGGGGTGGAGCAAAGCTTACCCAGCAGGACCCCAAAATAACTGCTGCCCTGCCCAAACTGATGTTACCCCAGGCAGGAATGGCTGCAGTGGAAACTATTCTGGTAGCTGCTGTGTTCAAAACCGGAGGAGAGGATATCTTTAATACCATTATCCCCGCCCTGGTTATTTTTGAGTTAGGTGGTGCCTATCTCTCTGAGCGCACGTTAACCAAATGGAAAAACGTATCCATGGGAGAAAGAGAAGCATTAAGTACTAAACCGGAAAGTTATGAATCGGAAGGACTTTCTGCTCTTGTACAGGATAGAATTGTCAGCTTAATGGCAGTCACGAGACAGGAATCGCTATTTGAACTTGCTCAGCTTATGGTGCAAAAAGGGATAATCCACGAGACATCAGATGTCACCACAGCACTAATGCAAAGAGAAAAACTCGCCAGCACAGGTATTGGAAATGGCGTTGCAATCCCTCATTGCCGCGTTCCTCTGGTTAATAAGACAACTATTGCCTGCGGAGTACTTAAGCATCCGGTCGAATGGAATAGTCCGGATAAAAAACCTGTTGAAATACTCTTTTTGATCCTTACACCAGAGGAATTTCCACAGGAACATTTACGGGCAATATCCCTGATTGCTGCTGTGATCAAAAAACCGGATTTTAGCAGTGATTTCAAAGCTGCGGTGCAAAGCAGAGATAAGGAGAGATATTTAGAGATTTTATCTTTACAAAGTAAGAATTAGATATATCGCTGGGAAAATAAAACAATTTTCTGAAGGTTAGATCTGGAGCATTTAAGAATTACGATGTATAGATCAGTATCCAGCCTGAGAAGCATTATGTTTATTATGCTTACCACGTTCATAAAAACAATATTTCATTTGACAAATAATTCCCAAAACCAGAAAATACAATCCGAATATAATTTTGCAGGAGGAATATATGAAGAAACTATGTTTATTAACTTTTATGCTGATAACTATTACCTTAATGGCAAACCACGCTCCGCGGGTAGAAGACATCACTTTCATCCAGAGAGATGATGGCTCACATATTGTGGATATTTATTTTAATCTGATTGATCAGGATGATGATCTTTTATCCGTGAACATTTTTGCTTCCAATAACGAGGGAGTTAGTTGGGCATTCCCAATTACTTCCTATTCTGGAGACGTAGGTGAAAATATTAGTCCCGGCAGTAGCAAGCATATCATCTGGGATTTTGCTGCTGATTATCCTGATGCCTATTTTCAGGATATCAGGTTCAAAATTGCAGTGAATGACGGGAATTATAACCCTTCCGAGATATTTGATTGGGCTACTGTTCCTGCGGGTACATTCACTTATGGGCAAATTGATGAAATATTAATGCTTGATCATAACTACGAAATCATGATCTACGAGGTCACAAACCAGCAATATTTATATTATATTGAAGAGGCTTTATTCTCCGGTGAGCTTGAGGTAACAGCCAGTTCAGTAACCGGCTTTTATGAGGGTGATGAAAATGGAAACTATCCTGCAGGAGACTATGTGTTTTATGATTTAGCTGGAGATGGTAGGATACATTATGATCAGGATATAGGGCAGTTTAGTATTGAAGAAGGTTATTACATACACCCTGTTGTTGAAGTAAGCTGGTTTGGTGCTAATGCTTTTGCTGAACACTACGGTTGGAGATTACCAACTGAACAGGAATGGGAAAAAGCAGCAAGAGGTATGACAGGTTATGAATATCCCTGGGGTGATATATTAACAGCATACAGGGCAAATTACAACGGCAGTGGTGACCCTTGGGAAAATGCCTCTACTGAAACTACTCCTGTTGGTTTTTATAATGGTCAGCTTTATGAAGGTTTTCAAACTACAGACAGCTTCTCGTCCTATGGCTGCTATGATATGTGTGGGAATGTGTATGATTGGACTGAAAGTTGGTATAATTCATCGACCTTTGTTTTGCATGGCGGGTCGTGGGGTGACTACTACTCAAACTTCAATTTTCGTTCTTGGTATCGCGGCGACGCCATCCCGGCTATCACGAGCTACTACATCGGTTTCCGTTGTGCCAGGACGTTAATAGATTAAGAATTGAGGATTAAGGATTAAGAATTGGTGGAAATGTGAAGAAGAAGAATGAGGTTAGGGAGAGAGGGTTTGAGTTTGCGGTCAGGATCGTGAAACTTTATAAATATCTTTGTAGTGAGAAGAGGGAATTTGTTTTATCTAAGCAGATATTGCGTAGTGGTACTGCTATTGGAGCGATGGTTAGAGAAGCTGAGTGTTGTGAGAGCAGAGCTGACTTTATTAATAAGATGGGAATTGCTTTAAAGGCAGCTAATGAGACTGAGTACTGGTTTGAATTATTGTTTGCTACAGATTATTTAACTGAAGAACAGTTTAATAGTCTTTTTGAAGATGCTGAGGTTTTGATAAGATTATTGGTGACGATAATTAAGAGGACGAAAGTAGTTAAATGATTAGGGACGTTAGATAATTAAGAATTAAGGAGTAAGAATTGATAGTTATGAATTTAGGTATTATTTTGGTTGAGGGTGAGGGATATTATACTGAATTTAAAGAGAGGATATCAGGATTAGATAAAGAGATGGTTGCTTTTTCTAATGCTTCAGGAGGGAAGATATATCTGGGGATCAGTGATGAAGGTAAAATAACTGGATTTAATTTAAGCAATCGCAATAGATCTATAATTACTGATATTGCCAGGAATTGTGATCCTTCGATTGAGGTCAATATAGAAAAAAGAGAGCATATCACAATAATTATAATTCCTGAAGGAGACAAAAAGCCCTATAATTGTGCCGGAGGTTATTATATTCGAAATGGTGCATCGTCTCAGAAAATGAAAACTGATGAATTGATTGCCTTTATCCAGAAAGAGCAACGCTATAATTTTGACGAGCAGTTTGATGAAAGGTATCCTGCCGGTGAATACGCAGAAACCAAATACAAGACTTTTATCAGAAAATGCCGAATATCTGATGAATATGATCCGCAAGATGTAATTGTTAATCTGGGCATGGCAGAGTATAGGAAGACAGATATGGTTCTGAATAATACAGGAATGTTGTTTCTGGGGAAGAATCCAGAGCGATTTATACCGCATTCAGCAATTACCTGCGTACTTTATAACCTGCATTCCCGCTAATAATAACGATGAAAAATTTATAACTGCAATAAATATATGATAAATCACATATTTTTTTTGCTTTTTATCTCGTTACCACTATACTATCTGTAACGATGTTTAAAGGAGTGG
>JAVCCT010000351.1 GCA_030765325.1 Candidatus Stygibacter frigidus
ATGCAAAGCTGGAAAACCGGTGAACAATTTATTGATCTTGTGAAAGGTGATGACAAGGTCAGAGAATATCTAAGCGAAAAAGAAATTGAAGATATCTTCAGCTATGACCGTTATCTTAAAAATGTAGGATTTATCTACAAAAGGGTATTTAAATAATGAACGAAAAACAAAAACAGATCATTTATGAAATCCGTAAGGAAAAATTGAGAGCCCGTATGCCACTGGTGATACTGATAATCATCTCTTTCCTCATTTATAATTTCTGGATTCCTATGGAATTTATCAAATGGCTGGCAGTTGCCATTCTAATTTTCTATCTGGGAGTGGGATTTTATTACCAAAAGAAACTCAGAAAAGAGCTTGATCATATGGCTGAGAATGAAAAGGATGAAACCCAGACTATAGATCAGAATTAGAGGTTTAGCACGGCATGTTCCTAAAAACCTTTTTTGATCTCATCTTTCCTGAAATCTGTTATTGTTGCGGTGACAGAATAGAGTATCAGTCATCAGGTGATTTTGAAGACGAAAGAAAGCAGAAATTATGGGAGATCAATCGCTATTTATGTCCTGCCTGCCTGGAGCATCTGGTGATACTATCAGATGATATCTGTCCCAAATGCGGCAACCCCATCCTCGCCTCAGGCTGTCCTCACTGCACAAAAACAAAATTTATCTTCAATGCTGCCCGGTCAGTATTTCTCTTTGATGACCGCACCAGAGAATTGATCCATGGGCTCAAATACTATCGTTTTCACAAAGTTGCTCCGGTACTGGCTGCTTATGCCAGTCTCTATCTGGAAAAGCACTGGCAGGGAGTAAAACCAGATATTTTGATCCCGGTTCCGCTCCACAAGATAAAATATCGTGAAAGAGGATTTAATCAAAGCGCTGAAATCGGGCGTTGGCTGGCAAAATTTTCTGACCTGGAATATCGTGAAGATATCATAACCAGAAACCGATATACAAGAACTCAAACCAGCCTCGGAAGACATGAACGACATGAGAATGTAAAAAATGCCTTTACTATCTCAAATTACCAGTCCCTTAAAAATAAAACCATACTTTTACTCGATGATGTATTTACTACTGGTGCTACCTGTGATAGTATCGCCCATATATTAAGCAAGCATAAAGTTAGACAAGTCTTTGTCTTGACAATAGCAAGACCTTCACAAATATTTACTTGATTGAAAATAATGAATTAAGGTGGAAGATTTTGGAACATAAATCGAGCGGACTCATACTTGATATCAGCCGCGAAAGGGCTTTGATACTCATAGATAAAGCAGCACGCTTTATTGCTGAAAGAAAATTAAGCCCCGCCGCACTGATGACTATTGAATCACTCAGACCACTTAATTTCATTGGCAGTCAGATCATGTATATGATCATGCCTTTTGCTGAACTATTTTTTAATCCCGTTCAGTATCAGGAATTTGCTGCCCTGATGGAAAATGATGAATACATCAAAATCCTGCTTGATCGCATTGATGAACTTGATACTGAAATCTGGCGCGAAGAAAGAAAAATCAAGCAACTCAAAAGAAAAGTAAGAAAAAAGAAACAAAAAGAATTTTTCAATAAAATATTTAAGAAATAAACGGAGGAATGTATGGCTCAAGAGTTAAGGCGTATAATTGCAACTGATTGCGGTAGTACGACCACAAAAGCAATACTGATTGAGTATATTGACGGAGAATACCGGCAAACTGTCCGTGGTGAAGCTCCCACTACTGTGGAAGCACCTCTTAACGATGTTACCAGAGGTGTGATCAATGCTGTCACTGAATTGCAGGAACTTGCCAGATTGAAGTATGATAATCCCAATATACTGTTAACTGATGGAGAAAATTTGATTGTACCCCGTGAAGGTGATAATGGAGCAGATGCTTATGTATCTACTTCATCAGCTGGTGGTGGATTGCAGATGATGGTAACCGGAGTGGTAGCAAGAATGACCGGAGAAAGTGCTGAACGCGCTGCCCTCGGTGCTGGTGCTATTGTGATGGACCTCATTGCCAGTAATGATAAGCGTGCTAATCATGAGAAAATTGAACGCATCCGGCAATTACGCCCCGACATGATCCTCATGGCTGGTGGTGTGGATGGTGGAACCACAAAGCATGTAGTGGAAATGGCTGAACTGGTAGGTGCTGCTGATCCCAAACCAAGGCTTGGATCAAGCTACAAACTCCCTATAATTTATGCCGGTAATACTGATGCCCGGGATGCCATTGCCGAAACTCTGGAAAAGAAAGTTGATCTGATGATTACTGACAATTTACGTCCCACTATGGAACGCGAAAATCTGGGTCCGGCAAGAGATAAGATCCATGACCTTTTTATGGAGCACGTTATGAAACAGGCTCCCGGCTATAACAAATTGATGGAATGGACGATTGGTCCCGTCAATGGTAAACTGAAAAATATCCCGATCATGCCTACTACCGCTGCTGTGGGAAATATTATGAAAACTATTGCCCGTAACTATAAAATAGAGGTTTTAGGTGTTGATATTGGTGGTGCTACTACTGATGTATTTTC
>JAVCCT010000230.1 GCA_030765325.1 Candidatus Stygibacter frigidus
AAAATACCCAATGAGGTAATTGCCTTTGTAGGCAAACAGATAGCTTCAAAAATAGCTGCCCACCCCGATGATTATATTGAATTTTATGACTATATCTTTGACCATAAAGGTGAAACTGGAAAAACTATATTTGCCTATATTATGTGCAGGGCTTTACAGAAATCTCCAGATATTTTTTTCCCTTACCTGGAAAAGAAACTCTTTTTTCTTAAAGATGTGAAACTGGCTACTCTGATTGTAGATAAAGCAATCAGTCCTTTGGTTCGCAAGGATCCGGTCAGATATCAAAATATTATTATCAACTGGGCCAAAAATGATCATCCCAGCCTTACTATTTCCATGCAAAGGATAATAACGCGTATAATGCAGACACACCCTGAAAACATTTCTGAGATATTTCATCATCTGGAATCCGGTTGGCTGAATGCTGGTGAACCCATGATCAAACTTAATATTGCTGTAATGAAATCAATTTATAAAATTAAACCTGATTTTTATTTCGAGATCTATAGCCATTATCAAAATACGCGTGAACCAATATTTGCTGAAATTCTTACTGGTGCCATTATGGATTATCATCCGGATATCGAAACAGCTGTAACTCACTGGTCTCAAAGTGGCAATATCCGGCTGAAAAAATTTGGTTTGCATGCTTTGAAAGTAATTAAGAAGAAAAAGGATATGAAGTAATGGCAAATTATATCACCAAAGACGGAATGCATAGGCTTCGCAGACGGATTCAAGAACTGATTGAAGCCAGGGCAGAGATCATTAAACAGGTAGTGGTAGCCCGTGAAATGGGTGATTTAAGCGAAAATGCTGAATATCATGCCGCTCGTGAAAAACAGCGGGATATTGAAAATGAATATAATAATCTTACCCGGCGGATGGGAAGCCTGATGGTTATTGATCCGGAAAATCTTTCCAAGGATACGGCTCGATTTGGTGCCAGGGTATGTATACAGAATCTTGAAAATAATGAAAATATTTCTCTGCAACTGGTTGGTGTAGATGAAGTATTTAAAAGCGATGATGAATATGAAAGAACTTCAATTCTATCTCCCCGGGGAAAAGCCGTTATCGGCAGAAAAGTGGGTGATATTATCGAAGTTATAGCCCCCAAAGGGACTTTTAAATTCAAGATCATTTCAATAAAATAACAATATATAGAGGATTAAATATGAAAAAAACTAAAGATATCCAAAAGAAACTCACTTATTCAAGGAAGAATTTCTGGAAAGAATTCAGTCCTGAAAAAGAAGTTGCCTACGCATTAGCTGATGATTATAAGGAATTTCTTGATAAATGTAAAACAGAGCGTGAATGTACTGATTTTTATCAAACCCTGCTTAATAAAATGGGTTATGCCGAACTTAGTGAAGGCGTTAAAGCAAAGAAATACTACCGTACCTCTAAAGCTAAAAATGTTGCTATTGCCCAAAAGGGCAAATTACCTGTAAGCGCTGGAGTTAACCTGATTGTGTCTCATATTGATGCTCCCAGGGTAGATTTTAAACAGTCACCACTTGCGGAAGACAGTGCCAGTGGGTTAGGAATAATCAAAACACATTATTATGGTGGAGTGAAAAAGTATCAATGGATGTCTACACCTCTGGCAATTCATGGTGTTATTATTCGCCAGGATGGTTCCAAAGTAGATGTTTGTATTGGTGAAGCAGATGATGATCCAGTATTTGTGATGCCAGATTTGCTGCCCCATTTAGCCAGAAAAGTGCAATACAATGAAAAACTGGCTACTGCTATTAAGGCAGAACATATGCAGATTGTATTTAATTCCATTCCTTATATTGATTCTGAAGATAATGATGTGAAGGAAGCAATTAAACTGAATGCTCTGGTTATGCTCAATGAAAAGTATGGTATCTGCGAAGAAGACTTCCTGAGTGCCGAATTGGAAATAGTGCCTGCTGGAAAGGCTCGAGATGCTGGATTAGATCGCTCTATGGTGCTTGGCTATGGTCAGGATGATCGCATTTGTGCTTTCACTTCTGCACGTGCTATCACGGATATTACTGATGCTGATTTTCAAAAAACGGCTATCGTATTTCTGGCAGATAAAGAAGAGATTGGTTCAGAAGGAAATTCTGGAGCAAAGTCAGCTTTCATCATAGATTTTATTGCAGACCTTCTGGCTGCCTGTGGTGAGAAAAACGACAGTGTGACTCTGCGCAAGACACTTCTGAATAGTCAGATACTTTCTGCTGATGTGAATGCAGCAATTAATCCTAATTATCCTTCTGTGCATGAAAAGCAGAATGCTGTTCATCTCGGTTGCGGTGTGGGAATCGCCAAATTTACCGGTTCTGGTGGCAAGGGCGGTTCCAATGACGCTAATGCAGAATTTAATGCCCGAGTCTTTAAGATATTCAATGAAGGAGAAGTGTGCTGGCAATCAGGTGCCTTAGGCAAGGTTGATGAAGGCGGCGGAGGCACTATCGCTAAATTTATGGCAGAATATGGTGCTGAAGTGATAGATTGCGGACCTGGTGTTCTGGGAATGCATTCGCTATATGAACTCACCAGCAAGGCTGATATTTATTCATCTTACAAAGCTTATAAAGTATTTTTTCTGAAAGGTTAAATAATTAGATCGGCAGGCTGATATCAGCCTGCCGATTTATGGAGATTATATGTTAAAAAAAATCTGGACCCCTGCATTATTGATCATAATATTACTGCTTTCAGCCTGTTCATCCACAAATGCCATTCAGAAGATGAGCCCTGAAAATGCCAAGCAAACAGCGGATAATTATTTTGCTATGGGAAAATACAAAAAAGCTATACCTTACTATCAGAAGATTGTCAATGAAAGCAGCACAATTCTTCTGGCAGATTCTCAAATGCGCCTTGCTGATTGCTTCTTCTTCCGCAAAGAATACATTGATGCCAGATTTGAATATGAAGAATTTATTCGCCAGTTCAGCGATCATCCTGAAGTAGCACGCGCTTTTTTCCAGATTGGGGTTTGCTATTATAAGCTCTCTCTTGATGCCCATTACGATCAGGATGACACCTTTTCTGCGATTGATGCTTTCTCTGAATATATAGACAGATATCCTTTTGATGAAAACAAAAATGAGGCTCTGAAATATATCAAAGATTGCCGTTACAAGCTATTAGAGAAGAAGTATCATAATGGATATGCCTATTATAAGTTATCTGATTTTCCCTCTGCTCTGCTTTATTTCAATGAGATCATCGAGCTGAATAATCATGATCAATTAGACAAAAAAGCGCTTTATTATTCCGCAAAAATGTATCTCTATCGCAAAGACCTGGAAAATACTGATCTGATGCTGGCAAAACTTAGCCTGAAATATCCTGATGACAAGAAAACTGAAATTATCCAGCGCAAAAGGGATAAACTGGCTAAAAAGCTGGATAAATGATAATCGGACTGCTGGGCGGTTCTTTTAATCCCATTCATAATGGGCATATAAAAATCGCTCAGGCTGTTATAGAAAGCCGGAGCGTACACCAAATTTGGTTTATTCCCTCCTACATTCACCCTCTCAAAGATCACAAAGGTAATGCTGATTTTAACCAGCGACTGGGTCTGATAAAAAAAGCGATTATTGATTTTCCTGACCTCAAAGTTCAAGATTTTGAAAAACGCTCCTCTGACCCCAGCTACACCCAAAAACTTATGCAATTCCTCCATAAAAGCTATCCACAGCACGAATTTATATTCATCATTGGTTATGATATTATCCCGGAACTAAATAGATGGTATAAATATGACTGGCTGAATGATAACATAGAGTTCTTGATAGTTACCCGCACAATTGATCAGGATATATCCCTTGCCCGTGATCTGAAGCATCGTCAATTCCTGAATATCCCCCCCATCGACATATCTTCCACCCAAATCAGAGAATTAATTACTCAAGGCAAATCCATCCACGGACTTGTCCCTGAAAATGTAGAATCAGAGATACATAAAATCTATTCAAGAACTAAAAGCACCAGCCCATAGCTCTCAGATAAGTTAATCTCAATCTTCTCTTATCCGTGCCAATCCGCATAATCCGCCCAATCCGTGGTCTATTCTTCTACTTTGATATCGTCACCCCTGAGCAGTGCAGCCAAGGCATTTTGGAATCACCATTATTAAGGATTTTATCGCTGATGCCTTCTATATTATTGAAAAGCTGCAAAAGATTGCCGGAGATCATAGTTTCATTCACCGGATACATGATCTCGCCATTTTCAATATAATAACTATTTTTAGCTACTCCAGAAAAATCGCAGTTAAGGCTCACTCCCCCGCCGGAAAAACGGACTACCAGCAGACCTTTCTTGACGTTTTTGATCATATCCGCCAGTTTATCTTTTCCCGGTGCCATTATCAGGCAGTTGCGTGCTTTGCTCATGGGCAGTCCTGTTTTTCGCGAGCCATAATATGAGAGCATATAATTCTGCAGAACTCCAGCATTGAAGATTTCCACCTTTTCAGCCCGGAATCCTTCACCGGTAGAGAAATAGCTGTTTGCCAGGTCTTCTGAAGTGGGATCACTGCACAGGTTAATGCTTTCGTGCAGCACTTTTTCGCCTATTTTGCCTTTTAATACACTGCTGTCATTGATTAAAGAGCTATCATATAGCTGGTTAATGATCAAAGAGTCCCAAAATTCTCTTACCAGTCCCGGCACCAGGATCACATCGCCTTTGAAGGTGTCTGGTATGTGCCTGCATTCCATGGAAGCTATAGATTGCTCAACCAGTTCGCGCGTCATCCCCACTTCCAGAAATGACTTCTTAAGATCACATGAGATATTATAAGTATAATTAAAGGAACTCACCTTATCACCTGATCGGGAGGAAAATATCAAGGTATATATATATCCGCCCTGAGTCTCCCGAAAATCAACCCCATTGGAATTGAGGTATCTTTCCTGGCTGTGATAATGCATCAAAGTGCCTTCTGCCATTAAAGTAGGTTAATTTACCTCCCGTTCTTCCAGAAATTCATTTATCAGGAAATACATTCTATCACGATCTGGCTCAAGCTCACCTTTAGTGTTGCTGCCGGCTTCCTGAAATGGTGAGATGTCAAAAGCCTCATCAGGTTGAGAATTTTCAGCATCTGCCAGCACCTGATCCATAGCTGCTTCCAGCGCAGCTTCATCCATTTGGTTAAGGCTGGCGCTTGCCTGTTTATTATCCTTAATAACTTTTATTCTCAAGCTGTTTTCATCATATCCTCGCAACAGATCGATCTCATTATATTCAAACTGCAATTCTTCCATCCGAGTTTCATTAAGCTTAAGGGCTACTTTTTCAGCACCTTTTGCCAGTAATTTATTGATTATTTCCTGCATTATGTGATCGTTTTTCATTGCTGACCTCCAATAGTCACTTTGCAGAGGATGGCAGGACCACCCATTCCTACTGAGATTTGCTGCTTTTTGCCGCAGTTGCCAACCCCAAATTTGTATTCTTTTGAAATTGCTTTCACGGATTTCAGCACATCAAATGCCACCCCGCTGATCGTCATATCTCTGATAGCTTTCCCCAGTTTGCCATTTTTGATCTCATAGCCCAATACAACGCCGAACATGAATTCTGAAGTAGTATCTGCCTGTCCATTTGAAGATCTGATCAGATAATAACCATCATCCACATCAGCTATCATATCCTCCAGCTTTGAGGTACCCGGCAGGATCATGGTATTTCTCATGCGTACCAGCGGTTCATCATAATATCCATAAGCCCGGGCATTGCCCTGAGGATGCATATTTAGCCTTTGAGCAGTATCACGACTGTGCATGAATTTTTCCAGCACTCCGTCTCTGATGATCACAGCATCTTCTGCGAGAGTGCCCTCGTCATCTACAAATACGGGTACTGGGCAAAGCTTATCTTTATAAGTGTGAGCCACATCAACTAAAGTAACCAGCTCTGATGCCACTTTCTTACCCAGCAGATCACCAGCTATCGAACCCTTCAACACAAAATCTGCCTCAGTGGTGTGCCCTATGGCTTCATGAGATAAAATCCCTGCCAGATCAGCATCCAGCACAACATCATGAACTCCAGGCTTAGCATATATACCCTCACATTTCTTACGCAGATGCTCATAAAGCTCATCCAGTTCAGCATAAAAACTTTCCACTGGCTTGATATTATCCTGAAGATGACCAAATTCACTGAATGAATTATAAACCGAGATAGGATCACCGTCATGATTCATTACCAGACTCAATACCAGATGGGTTAAAGGTCTATTCAGGTGATAATATCCACCTGCAGAATTTATATATTTCTTTTCCACATCACTGCTGATTAGTGAAAATCTTCTATTGCTCAGATCAGGATATTTTTTAAGGAGATAATTATCCATTTCCAGCAAAAAACTTATCTTCTCATTTGCTTTCAAAGCTCTATTTTGAGGTCGATAAAGATATTCCCCATTACCTGCTGAAGCATTTATTGCTGGTAATTGTCGCTGCTGCTTGCCAGCCAGCCAGTCCAGTTTATTCTGTGCTTCATGGAAGCACTGCTTAATTCCATTATCATTTATCTCACCACTGGAAGAAAATCCCCAGATACCACCACGACCGGTTCGAACTGATAAACCAGAACTTGATTTATTAGTATTCCACACTACGTCGCTTTTATTGATGTTAATATAGGAATCAATATTCTTTTGCAGGCGCAGTTCACCATAATCACTAAACAATGATTGATATTTTTTTAAGTCCAGATCAAACATTTAACCTCCGATGCAAATTTCTTTTATTTCCTGTAGAGCACGATTTATTCCAATTCAATTTCCAGTTGACCTCTTTATATATTTAATGGATAATTACCCCCTGATTTAAAACAACATTTCTATCTTTATTCAACCATTTTCATCCTCCCAAATGCCAAACAGCTGTAACAACATAGCACTATCTAACATAAAAATGTCACTACGTGCTTTGTTGTTCCACACCCTATACGTTTTGGGGGTATTAATGGGTCTGGATTACTAATATCAAGGGATTTGTGGTGATTGGGTATAAGTTTACATAATATTTTTGCTGATTTAATGTATATGAGTGGAAAGACAGGAAAATGTGGACTAAACGTTAGTAATAACCAGAAGTGAAATAAAATTTGATATTTTGTTGAAATCTGCATACAGGTATTTTGTGAACAATGTAAACGCAGTAAACAAAGTAAACGGGGTAAAGTTGTATATGAGATATTTATTTTCTGATACTGTGTCCTTTATGTTTACAAGGTTCACTGCGTTTACACTGTTTACATAAAAATAAGGTTTTAAGCAGGAACTGTCAACAATTTACATTTCACGATCAACCATTTCGAAGGTTTTGGATGGTGAAAATAGCCTATCTTTGATGGGATGGAATCCGTTGTAGTGTATTTTAATTGACATTAGATTGTGAGATATGTTTTTGGTAATGGTTCATAAGGAAAAGATTTATTGATAACAGATTAGGAGAAAATGATGGGAAAAAAAGTGAGAACGGCGATAGAACCTTGCCGGGCGGATAATTATCCCCAATGGTATCAGCAGGTAGTGAAAGCGGGAGAACTGGCAGAAAATAGTGAAGTTCGCGGATGCATGGTTATCAAGCCGTGGGGTTATACAATCTGGGAAAATATCCAGCGTAATCTGGATGCGATGTTCAAGGAAACAGGTCATGTAAATGCTTATTTTCCTTTATTCATCCCTAAATCATATTTTGAGAAAGAAGCAGAACACGTGGAAGG
>JAVCCT010000335.1 GCA_030765325.1 Candidatus Stygibacter frigidus
CAGGCATATAGGGGATTGGCAATATATAGTCATAGTAATCCCCTCATAGAGAATTGCGAATTTGTAGATAATTATTCTGGAGCATATATCGATGGTGTAACTTTTGCAGAACTGAATAATTGCCTGTTTGCAGAAAATTATGGCTTATTCTATTCTACTTTTGAACTAGAGGGAGAATCTTTCTGTTTGTTAAGGAATTGCACAATAGCCAACAATACAAACGGTGGAGGCTCGCTGTTGTGCAGGCAGATATCATTTGCATTTCTGGTTAACTGCATAGTAGCCAATTATGGAGTTCCTGCTGAATCTTATAGCTGGTCACATTATCGGTATGCAGCCTGCAGCCTGGATTATGAGATTGCAGAAGAAGAGAATGTGATGCTGAATACTGACTGGAATTGCCAATTAGCAGAAGATTACAGTCTGGAAGTGGGTTCTCCGGGTATTGATACAGGACTGGCAGAATTTGAATATCAGGAAGACGTGGGAAGTTTTACGTTGGAATATTATGATGGAATATCCTTTAATATAGAAAATTACAATGGCTTGCGTCCAGACCGGGGTTATAGTGAAAGTGAGATAGCAGCACCATTGCAGTCTTATTTCTATGTAGATGAAGACAATGTGTGCGCAGGAAGTCCGCTGCAATTCCAGGATTATTCTACTGGTGATATTATAGACTTGCAGTGGGATTTTGAGAATGACGGCATCATCGATAGTAATGAGCAATATCCAGAACATATTTATGAGGAAGAGGGAATTTACAGCGTATCTTTGCAAGTAACTGACGAAAATGGCAGCGAATTATTTCTGGAAGCTGATCTGATCACCGTAACCTCACAACGGGTACACAATATCAGTCAGGATATCTGGCACAGCGAAATCAGTCAGGGTATGAATTACGCAGAGGCAGGAGATACTTTGATCATTAATCCCGGTATCTATCAGGAAAATCTTGATTTTCATGGTAAACCATTATATTTAAGATCATTATTTGCAGAAACTGGTGATGAAAGTTATATTGATTCCACAATAATTGAACCATTGTCACGTATAATAATCGATGATGAGATAGATTGGTTTGAAATAGAGGGTTTCAGTATTCGGAACTGTCCAGAAGCTGTTATGTGGATAAGAGGTGGGGCTAATGGGAAGATCAGTTATTGCCGGTTCGATAACAATGGGGGTTATGCTGCCACTGATGGAGGAGTGTTTTATATCAAGGATGGTGGAGATATTGAGATAGACCATTGCCGCCTCAGAGAAAATAACTATACTTATGGAGAATTCATAAACGTTGTTAGTGATTCTCAGGTAAAAGTTAGTAATACAGAAATAAGTCATAATACAGGAATCAATTGTGATAGTGCTATAAACTGTGGGGGAAGCAGTTTTTTACAAATCTCTGGTTGCACGATATCAGACAATGAAGGTTGGGGAATAAGACCCTATAATTGTGAGCTGGTACTTTTGAACACTATCATCTATAATTGCGAAGATGGGGCAATCTCTGATGGTAACAGTACAGATTATCTGATATATAACTGTGATATAGAAGGTTTTGAAGATTTATCTTTGTATGATCATCTTGCTAATGATGAATATGGCTATGTGATTGAGACAGAACCAGGATTTACTGACCCTGAGGTTTTTGATTATACGCTTTCAGATAGTTCCGCCTGTATCAATGCCGGGACGGCTTACTTTGAATATAACGGTACAATCTATCTTGATCTGGCTGAAAATGAATATCATGATTTTGCTCCCGATATTGGTGCTTATGAGAATTATAATGTGGGAATAGATGAAGAAGGGATAATACCTGTGCGCATGAATATGATCAATTATCCTAATCCTTTCAATCCGCAAACCACAATATTATTTTCTACCCCAGAGAACATGGAAAACGCTGAGTTATCTATCTATAATATCAAGGGACAGCGAGTTAAATCATTCAAAATTCAAAACTCAAAATTCAAAACTCAAAAAGTGGTTTGGGCTGGAAAAGATGACAGTGGCAGAGAAGTATCCAGTGGTGTATATCTGGCGAGATTACAAAATAAGGGAAGATCAATTAGCAGAAGGTTGCTGTTGCTGAAATAAAATCCTTGCCCATTTTATCCGTATTTTTATTTTCTTCTTTAATCTTAGATAAGGATAAAAATGAGAAATGGAAGTGCTATATAATTATATTCAGACGCTGTATTATAAGCTGTATGACCAGATAGTGAATGAGGTTTTCACCCAGGTAGGCTTGATCCAACTGGGACTTTTACTTCTGGTGATAGTGATTTCCTATTATCTTACGCGTCTGCTGCGCAAATATATTAATATTGTAGCGGATAAAAATGAGAAGATAAAACCTATTCTAATCCACTTTTCCAGCTTTTTACTGCCTATTTTCTTCTTTATTATTGCTTCTATAGCTCAATTTGCCATGCAGAAAATTGGCTGGAATTATCTGATCTTCAATATTTTTGCCACTTATTTTGCGGTGAGGATCATCAATAAGATGCTAACGATCATTTTCAATGATGAGTTCTGGCTAGATCCGGTAAAATATTTCATCTGGCTGATGGCATTTCTGAATGTTCTTAATCTGCTGGATGTAACTATCAGGGCTTTGGACAAGATCGGGTTTGATTATGGTGAAATGCACTTCTCTTTGCTTTTACTCATCAAAAGCCTTCTCACCTTCCTGCTGGCACTTTGGATAACTTCCAAAATTGCTGATCTGATCCAGCATAATATCACGAAAAGTAAGCGTTTGAATGCTTCTGTAAAAATACTGCTCAATAAGACAATTAAGATTTTATTGCTGATAATTGCTATATTGATAGCCATGAATATCATTGGAGTAAAACTTACTGCCCTTACGGTATTGGGTGGAGCAATTGGTGTTGGTATTGGTTTTGGTCTGCAAAAGATATTTTCAAATTTTATCAGCGGTTTTATATTATTGATGGATAAGGCGATCAAGCCTGGCGATGTGATAGAGATCGATAATACATTTGGAGTTATCCAATCACTGAGTACGCGTTATGTGACGCTGCTCACCATCGAGGAAAAGGAACATCTGATACCTAATGAAGACCTGATCACACATAAGGTGATCAATTGGTCGCATTCAAACCGAATGATCCGCCTGAGTGTGGATGTGGGTGTGGCATATAATACAGATATACCATTGGCAATGGACTTGATAACTGAGGCAACAAAAAAATTGAATCGGGTTTATAAATTTAGACAGCCTAAAGCATTGATCAAAGATTTTGGCACCAGTTCTATTGATCTTAGTATTACCTTCTGGATAAAAGACCCTGAATTAGGAATTGATAATATCCAAAGCGAAGTCCGTCTGGAAATCTGGAAAACATTTAAAGAGCACAATATCCAAATTCCATTCCCGCAAAACGATGTTTATATCAAATCTCTGCCGGAATCTGCAAAACTTGAAAACAGTTTACCTTCTGAATAGCCGGCATGCCTAATGAAATTGAAGTAAAAAAGATACTTAAGAAGAATCGTTTCCCGGAAGCATTCGCTGGCAAGTACTCCTTTTCTCCCTATATGGGTTGCGGACATGACTGCAAATACTGCGATGGCAGGTTTGAAAAATACCACTTTGAAGGAGAACTTCACAAAGACATCGCTGTTCGCACCAATACAGCAGAACTATTAGCAAAGGAACTACCCAAACTGCGTGAATATGGTCCTATCTGTATATCTTCCGGTATCTCAGATGCTTATCAACCCTTTGAACGTAAATATGGCATCATGAGCGATTGTGCTGACGTATTGGCAGAATATGATTTCCCGCTTATCTTTCATACTAAAAACAATCTGATTTCCCGCGACTGGGCAAAATGGCAGAAAGTGAATGCACGTGGTGGAGTGAACCTCTATGTTTCACTCACCTGGCTGGATGATAAACTGGCAGCCAAATTTGAGCCACATGCAAGTTCTGCCAGCCAGAGAATGGAACTACTTGCTGCTTCAGTTGCTGCCGACTTTCGCACTGGTATCCTTGCCATGCCACTCATCCCAGGAATATCAGATAGTCCTGCTCATATAAAAGCACTATTGCAGAAAGCCCGAGACCTGAAGGTTGATTTCATCTGGATTTCCTCCCTTACGCTCAAACCCGGCAGGCAGAAGGACTATTTCCTTGATTTCATTAAAGCAGAATTCCCGGAATCCCTGGAAAATATCACTCAGCTTTATACCAATAATGACCCCTATGGTTCGCCCATTCATAATCGGCAATTCTATTATTCACTGCTGCCTCTCTATAAAAAATATGGTTTCACAGACGTAATTCCGCACCAGGTTTTCCACGGTAATTTTGCCATTTATGATGAGATCAATATTCTCCTCCATGACTTGCATAAATTATATCATCAAAATAGAAAAGGGACTATCAGGCTTAAAAAAGCCACTGCATTATACAAAAGCTGGCTAAAAGAAAAGAAAGATTTCCTCGCTCATCGCCGAAATCTGTCTTATAGGGATATTGATAAAGAAATTATTCATCTTCTCAAAAATGACAAGTTCCAGGAAATCATCGAAAATCCCAAGCTGGAAGCTTTCTTCCAACAGATATTTCTTCATCACAAACTCTTTGATTACTATAATCTTAGATTTAGCTCTGATTTATAGTTAGTTAATCAGTAATTTATTACCTGTTAATTGCCCAATGGGAAGTTAAGAGGTAATATATGTCTTATTATGTTGATTCCCTAAATTCAAATTTCCACCTTCAATTCACCCATCATCTCCATCAATTGCTCAAGATTATCTTTATCGACAATATCTTTTTCTCCCTTGAACAGATTATAGCTTGTTACAGGGTTCAATTCCAGATATCTCGTTCCCCAGTTTTTCATCAAGACGTCAATTAACTTCTTGCTCCAGTATGTTTTATTACTTTTCCGGGCAGGATTAATGATCATCAGTCTCACACGGTTTGCTGCCAGTTGTTCAGC
>JAVCCT010000259.1 GCA_030765325.1 Candidatus Stygibacter frigidus
AGCTCATAAAACTCACCGCATTCATTGATGATATTCTCTTCGGGATGAAGATGCACAAGAACATCTTTGCGGCGCTGCTCCCGAAAAATCTGAAAAGCCTCATAATAGGATAATACTACTCGCGTGATGGGCATTGCCAAAGAAATTATGCGTTCCATCTCTGTCTGCATCTTTTCGATGTCCTGCGGTGTGAATATCCTGCTGCCAAACACTTCACAATATATTCCATCGCCTATGGAATGCTCTACTATGACCCGGAACTGACCATTGAAGCAATTATGAAAGGCTTTCAGCATCACAAACAGAGTAGTATTCATCCTGATACTGTTACCTTCAGTAGAATTTATTGTGATGATATTTAATATCCCACCACCGGGTACACTATCAGTGGGAAGTATCACATTATCAAGCTTTGCAATCACATAGCTTTCATAATCAAGTTTAAGCTCCTTACATATTTTCTCTATATCCAATCCTTCATTATATTCCAGCTCTCCAGCGGGATGAGCATCTATTTCTACATATATTTTTTCCATTCATAACCTCCACACTCAGACAAATAAAAACGTTAAATCAGTCAAGTGAAAGTAGATATTGGTGAATGGTGAAAAGAAGAATTGAACACTGATGCCGCTGATTGCACTGATCAATACGGATAATGTAATATTTTTTGCTCCGTGATACTTAATTAACTATTTTTCTTTTGTCTGTGTGGTCTGTGTAGTCTGTGATTGATGGCATTCATTAATGTAATATAAGACCTTTACAACCACTGAAAGACACTGAAAAATGTAAGAGAAGTGCTTATTATTAGTTTAATTGGAGTATATTTTCCCTTCTGTGTAATTCTGTGCCTTCTGTGGTTGATAGTATTCATTAATGTAAGATAAGGGTAAGGATTCAAGAGTTTTGAACGTATTTCGGTCAAGACTTTTGGGATCCGGCAAAGATTGGGTAAATTAAACTGTTGCCCAGAACTCTTATCCGGGGTACCGTCCAAAAGTCCTGACTTGTCTGGTTACTCTTCTCACGGAAATCAATCTCAAGTCAATCTGCCGAGTATGGTATCTTAACTCGATATTGATCATAAGTTGGTTTGGAAGTACTTGACGTAATAATGGGCAAAATTTGGCTGACCGCAATGGAGGTCATAATGAAGAAGAAATGGCAAAGAGATATGATCCAGTTGCTGGGCATAATGTTTGGTTCAATGCTTATGGGAATAGCTTATTCATGGTTTCTGGCACCTTATAAAATAGTGCCAGGCGGAGTAGGCGGTCTATCTCAGATATTATTTCATATCTTCAATATCCCAATGGGGATATCCATGCTTATATTTAATATTCCTTTATTTGTAATAAGTTTCATATTTATGGGTTCCCGCTTTGGGACCCGTTCCATTTATGGTATGCTGATGGTATCTGTATTTACTGATCTGGTGAATTTTGCTAATCTGCAAAAGATGGGGATGATCAAAGACCTATCTCCATTCACTTTTCTATATGATGGAGAGCGTATCCTTTCCATCCTCGGTCCTACTGATATATATCTTTCTGCTATTGCCGGCTCTGTATTGCTGGGGCTTGGATTGGGAATTATCTTCCGCTTCAAAGGCTCCACAGCAGGAACAGATATACCGGTGGCATTGATCAAAAAGAATACCGGGCTCTCAATTGGTACTGGTTACTGGATAGTGGAAACCTTAATCATCCTGACAGTAGGTCTGGTTTTCAAGGATGTAAAGATCATCATCTGGGGATATGTGAACCTTTTTATTTCAGCTAAAATGACTGACCTGGCATCAGAGGGGTTACCATTTGTGAAGGGAGTTTACGTGATCTCGACTAAGTATAGTGAGATCAAGGAAGCCATTTATAAAGATATTCACAGGGGAGTTACGCTTCTCAAAGCCACGGGGGGTTATACGGGAAATGAGCAGAATATTATATTTTGCGTAATGAATAAAAGACAGGTATCTGTAATGCGTGATCTGGTGAAAGATATTGACCCCAAGGCGTTTATGATCCTTACGGATGTGCATGATGTAATGGGATATGGTTTTAAGAGCAGGGAGCTTGACCTGAGCAGCCCTGATTAAAAAAAAATATAGGTCTTATATGACTTATAAGACCTATAAAAAAATATTTAATTAAAATTCTGCTGAATTAGCTGTGCGGGGATATGAGATCACGTCACGGATATTTTGCATACCCGTGAGGTACATGATAACGCGCTCGAATCCCAGCCCGAAACCGGCATGTTTGGTACCGCCATATTTCCTGAGATCCATATACCACCAGTAATCATCTTTATTTAAACCCATATCCTTGATCCTTTTTTCCAGAAGGTCAAAGCGTTCTTCGCGCTGGCTTCCGCCAATGATCTCCCCCACTCCCGGCACCAGGAGATCCATGGCAGCAACCGTTTTGCCGTCATCATTATTACGCATATAAAAAGCCTTGATATCTTTGGGATAATCAGTAACGAATACCGGTTTCTGAAAGTGATCTTCCGTAAGATAGCGTTCGTGCTCTGTCTGCAAGTCAATCCCCCATTCTACCGGGAACTTGAATTCACGATCAGCAGCTTCCAGTATTTTGATAGCTTCAGTATAGGTGACATGCTCAAAATTGCTGGTAGCAAGATGCTTTAATCTTGCCAGCAGACCTTTATCCACAAATTTATTGAAAAACTCCAATTCATCAGGCGCTTTTTCCATGATGTAGTTAATGATATATTTCATCAGCTCTTCAGCCAGATCCATATCATCCTTAAGATCAGCAAAAGCTATTTCCGGTTCGATCATCCAGAATTCGGCAGCATGACGGGAAGTATTAGAATTTTCTGCTCTAAAAGTGGGACCAAAAGTGTACACCTTGCGGAATGCCATGGCATAAGCTTCCACAGCAAGCTGACCACTAACGGTAAGATTAGTTTCTCTGCCAAAAAAATCTTGAGTATAATCAACTTTACCATCTTCAGTGAGAGGAGGCTCTACAGCCGGCAGAGTGGTGACATGGAACATCTCGCCAGCACCTTCGCAGTCACTTCCAGTGATGATCGGGGTGTGCACATAGACAAAACCATTATCCTGCAGATAGCAGTGAATAGCATGTGCTGCCAGAGAACGAATCCTGAACACAGCTAAAAATGTGTTTGTGCGGGGACGCAGATGAGCAATCGTGCGCAAATACTCAAAGGTATGACGCTTTTTTTGAAGCGGGTAATCCGGTGCAGATTCGCCTTCAATAATTATCTGTGAAGCCTTGATCTCAAAAGGCTGTTTGGCATCAGGGGTTAGTTCCAGTTTTCCTGTTATGCACAAAGAAGCAGCAATACCTGCTTTACTGATCTGGGCATAGTTTTCCAGATGGTCTTCAAATACTATCTGGATGTTCTTGAAAAAAGAACCGTCATTGAGTTCAATAAACCCGAAGGTTTTCGAGCTGCGAATGGTTCTTATCCAACCGCAGATCTTAATTGTCTGTTCAGCATATTTAGTTTGCTGAGCATATATTTCTTTTATTTCTATAATTTTCATAACATCTCCTATTTATCAGGCATTAATTTTTTCTACAATTTTCTGTGCTACATCCAGGGCATTATATCCTGCTACACCATCCACAAGCGGATTAGAGCCAGCTTCTATCGCCTGGAAAAATGCCTCTAATTCCATAGTGAGGGCATCCTTTCCATCCGATGAAGCTTTCACCTCTCTTATATCAACCACATCTTCCTGACTGATATCTTC
>JAVCCT010000194.1 GCA_030765325.1 Candidatus Stygibacter frigidus
CAGCACTTGCTGGTGAGAGATAAAATTGCCTTCCGTATCCCGGAAGCTCCTCTTATAAGAGAATTTCTTACTCAGATGAACCTGCCTTTGATCAGCACAAGTATCAATATTGCCGGAGAAAGTCCCCAGGTCAATTATATGAATATCCTTACATATTTCAAATCCTGGTTTGATCTGGGAATATTACCTGAAGATGAATTAATAGCCGAAGGTGAACCTTCTACAGTGATCACACTGAAAAACGATAAACTGGTCTGTCTGAGGCAGGGGAAATTGGATTTTTATGAATTAGAAGAAGATTATTATCATCCGCTGATCACCTTTGTGTGTACCGGGAATATCTGCCGCAGTCCACTGGCGGAATACTATTTCAGGCAGCAGGTTACAAAGCAGGGTTTAGGCTGGCGATCAGCCTCAGCAGGTTTTCTGGAAAATGGAATTAGTATCAGTGAAAATTCGCGGATAGTGTTGGAAAAGGATGGGATAGATTCCGCAAGCCACAGGTCAGAAAAACTGAACCATGAAATCATACGCAGAAGCAGAATCGTGCTCACTATGACGCGAAATCACAAACAGAGTCTGATCAATACCGGCTGGAAGAGCGATCATGTGTACACCCTGGCAGAATTTGCAGGGAAATCAGGTGATATTGAAGATCCCTATCAAGAACCACTGGAAGAATATGAGGCTACTTATAGACAGATCAAGTATTATATCGACCTGTTGATAAATAAATTGAAAAGCGAGCAGAAATAATGTCACCTGAAATCATGGCATATCTGGAAAAGATGTTACCAATATTGGAAAAAAACGACTTTGTTCTCACTGATGAAAAACCAATCAAGTATGGACTTCAGCTTAAACTAACCAGAAATGGTGAAACAATACCACTATCCATATATTATTCTGCTAAAAAAGGAATTTCCACAGTTATTGGCGGTTCGCCCAAAAGTAAACTGCGTAATCCGCTGGCATTATTACTTAATAAACCACTGGTTATTGCTGATACAGATCATACATGGCAAACTTGGATAGGCACTGATGAATCAGGGAAAGGTGATTTTTTTGGACCTCTCATAACTGCTGGTTTTTATGGAAATCGCAAGATATTACCCTATTTGCAGCAAATTGGCGTAAAAGACAGCAAAAAAATGAATGATACTGAGATTGAGTCTGTGGGCAAACGGCTCTATGCTGCTTATTTTGATCAGATAAAAGCCATAACACTTCTGCCGGCAAAATATAACGAGCGCTATATCGACCTGAAACAGAAGGGCAAAAACCTGAATGATCTGCTGGCATGGATGCATTCCCGCATCATTATTGATCTTGATCAGATATATCATCCTGAAGGTGCATTTATAGATAAATTTACCACAGATGGCAGGATACGGGCAGCGCTGAAAGATATGAAAAATTACAATTTTATAGCTCAAACTAAAGGTGAGAGCGATTTATTTGTTGCTGCTGCTTCCATAATCGCCCGTTTCCATTTCAACCGCTGGTTCAAACGTGTTTCTGAGGAGCTGGATTTCAAATTACCACGTGGAGCAGGAAGCCATGTTGACGTGGCAGCCCAGCAACTGGCTGATATGCTTGGCAAAAAGAATATGGGCAATTACGTGAAAATCCATTTTACAAATTATGATAAAATTAAATAAAGGATATAATAATGTTGCATAAATTCAAAGAATGGTCACCCAAACTGGCAAAAGGTGTCTGGGTGGCAGATTCTGCGGAAGTTATCGGCAGAGTGGAACTCGGAGAAGATGTATCGATCTGGTTTGGTGCAGTTCTGAGAGGCGATATACACTATATAAAAATAGGAAAAGGATCCAATATTCAGGATCTGGCAGTAGTTCATGTGACACATTACACCAAGCCAGATATGACGGACGGGTTTCCCGCGATCATCGGAAATTACGTAACGGTGGGTCATAAGGCTATGCTGCACGGTTGCACTATAGAAGATTATTCCTTGATCGGGATGAGTGCCACTATTCTTGATGGGGCTGTGATTGGCTCTGAATCAATTGTGGGAGCAGGCTCAGTTGTAACGATGGGTAAAAAGTTCCCACCGCGCAGTATGATAATAGGCACTCCAGCAAAAGTGGTACGTGAGCTCACTGATGCTGAAATTGCTGATTTGCATCATCACAGTGAACTATATGTAAAATTCAAGGATGAATTTTTTAAATCGTGATTGGTGATTGGTGAAGGGTGATTGGTGAAGGGTGAACAGTGAAGAGTGAATATAATAAATTATATGGATAAGATTGAGGATAGGGTAATATAATGCTAAAACTTAAGATATTAGGATTGATCTTGTTGGTGTCAGGGATATTGTTTTGTGTTCCGGTTGCGTGGGTAGAGGATCTGCCGATAGAAGGTGAGGAATTTCAGGAGAAAATGGCTGAGCTGCCTGATAGTCTTGATCTAGTGAGCAGGCGTCAGCAGGCGATGGATAATATGATCGAGGAGAAGCTGCTGTTGCTTTTTGGCAGGGAGCAGAAATTAGAGGTGAGTGAAGAGGAAACTGAGGCTTTATTTATCAGTGCTTTTTCTGATCATGAAATGTTTATGACCGATGGTAAATTTGATAACGATAAATTTAATGAACTAAAGGGAAGTCCGCGTTTGCAGGAAATACTTGCAGAGATGCATGAGGATATATTAATACAAAAGACAAAAGCTTTAGTGATGCGGAGTCTGGAGAAGAGTGATGATGAACTGCTGGAGCGATTTTTTCTGGGAAACGTGAAAATTGATGTAAGTTACGCGCAATTTGATCTCTCTGATGTGAGCATTTCACCTCAGCTTACAGCCAGTGGGGCGCAAAAATATTTTCTGGATAATCGCAATAGATATATGAAAGAGCCGGTGGTTAAGCTGGGTTTAACCAAGATACCATACGCTGATTTTCGCAGCACAGCAGAAGATATAGTAGCTGAGCAGGTGCAGGAAGTTACAGTATATGATCTGCTTAAGGAGTATGCTGAAGGTGATAGCGTGGATATGGAGAAATTACGTATTCGGGCAGATGAGCTAAATCAGGAAAATAGCAAGAAAGCGATAATTAAGGAAGAGCACCGTTTGGCAAAGGAAGCCGCGCAACGGGTGAAAAGCAATCTTGAGCGGGATTTACCGATAAGATATCCCAAAATCACCACAGGATTTGTGAAACCTGCTGGTGCTACCGGTCGCATTCCTAAGGATATAATCAGACAGGGATTGGAGATGCAGTGGGGTGAGGTAAATGAACCACTTGAAATGTCTGACGGTTTTTTGATCACCTGGTTAATTGAGAAAAAGAGGTCTGCTGAGGTGGAGCTGGAAGATGTGAAACAGAGAGTGTGGCAGGATTATATTCGGGATCTTGATTTTCAGGGAAATGCGGAAGAATACAGGCGTTATTTTTATGCTCATCTGGATGATTACAAGGTACCGGCATTAGTGGTGAATAGAGTGGATTTGACGGAACAGGCTTATGGGCGCAAGTGGCCGCTTAGTAAGGATAAAGACAGGATAATCAGCGAGTTAGAGAAATATTTATTTAATGAGGATTATTTAGCCTGGGTAGCAGAGGATAATGGACTAACGTGTGAAACTCGGACGATTTATATGGAGAAATATGGGTTTAAGGATGAAATTGATCAGCGGATAGCCGAAATGGTGGACGCAGGCACAGTTTATGGCGTGGTTTCTGGGGATGGGATTGAGTCTTTTTTTGTGGTGAGTTCCATATATCCGAGATATATACCTGAATTTGATGATTTGATGGAATTAGGATATTTTAAAACAGTGG
>JAVCCT010000178.1 GCA_030765325.1 Candidatus Stygibacter frigidus
AAGAATTTGTTGATAAATATAAAGAGAAACAAAATGCAATTATAGGGCACTTTGGACTGGGCTTTTATTCAACCTTTATGGTATCTGACAAAGTGGCTATTGATACCCTTTCCCGTGAAAAGGGAGCAGTTCCTGCTTATTGGGAATGTGAGGGAGATATCAGGTTCAAGACAGATGACGGCAAGCGCAAAGAAGTGGGAACCACAGTCACGCTATATCTCAATAGCGAAAGCGAAGAATACCTGGAAGATAGCAAATTACGTGAACTGGTGGAGAAATACAGTAATTTCATGCCATTTCCGATCTATATCAATAAGGAAAAGGAACCGGTCAATCAGACAGAAGCCCTGTGGAACAAGCAGCCAAAGGACGTAACTGATGAGGAATATAAGGAATATTACAAGAAGATGTATCATGACTGGAAGGATCCATTATTCTGGCTGCATCTTAATGTGGATTACCCCTTTAATTTAAAGGGTATCCTTTATTTTCCGGCTATCAGTAATCAGCTTGATATCAATCGTGGCAGCGTGAATCTTTATTGTAATAACGTGTTTGTGGCAGATAATCTAAAGGATTTCATCCCGGAATTTATGATGCTGCTCAAGGGAGGAATTGATATTCCAGACATCCCTTTGAATGTATCGCGCAGCTTTTTGCAAAATGACAAGCAGGTGCAAAAGATAACGGGATATATCGTCAAGAAAGTGGCAGACAGCCTAAAAGAAGTTTTTGAGAGTGACCGCAAACGCTATGAAGGATTCTGGAAAGACATTCAGAATTTCATCAAGTATGGCTTTGTGACTGATGATAAATTCCTGAAAGCAATGAAAGATTATGTGATCTTCAAAAGCACCAATGATGACTGGGTTACTTTGCAGGAATACCTGGACCGCAATCAGCAGGAAGGCGAAGAGAAAAAAGTATATTATGCCAGCAGCACAGATCTGCAGGTGAGCTATATTGAGATGATGAAGCAGCAGGGACTGGAAGTGATCTATAGTGATTCTGTGATAGATAATCACGTGTTTCAGAAGCTGGAAATGGAAGAGGGCAAGGTAAAATTCGTAAGGGTAGACAGCGAGGTAAATGATAACCTGGTGAAAGCAGATAAAACCGAAGTGGCAGATGCACAGGGACGCACTGGTAGTGAACGTCTGCAGGACATTTTTGATCGCACCCTTAATCCCGATGTGGAAGCAAGTTTCAGTAAAGATGATTATGCCAAATTCATTAAAGATCACCCGGAAGCAATAAATGTTTTAGCACCACATATCCGTAATGAAAATGATTTTACTTATATCAAGATATTTGATCTGAATCCCCATGAGCAGCAGCAATTAGGCACTGGTTGGTCAGAATTGCGTAATAAAGCATATCTGGAAGTAACCACCAAAGTGAAACATCTCAAAACGGGCGAGATTCCAACAATGATCGTGTTTGATGAACAGATGCGCAGGATGCAGGAGATGAATACCATGTTCACTGGAGACGACTTTGATATGCTGAGTCATCACACCCTGGTGGTAAATGCAGAAAATGAGATAGTCCAGAAGGTGCTTGATCTGGGAGATAAAAATGAGACTGACAAGGTGGATTTAGTGGTAAATTATCTGCATGAACTGGCACTTTTGGAGCAGAAGCAGTTCAGTGGCAAACAACTTCAGAAATTCATCAGTCGCAGTACTGAGATATTGAAACTGGTTAACTAAGGAAATTGATCAGGCGCTTATTGCCTGAGATAATAGATGGTCTAGCTTTCAGCCCCGCAGGATGAGAATTCTGTGGGGTCTTTTTTTATAAAATGGGAAATTACTTGACTATCCAGACCGGTTAGTGATAAACTATCTTTGATAAATGGAGGTATTATGAAAATTTCAAAAACTATAATTATTATGCTTTTAATCGCATTTCTGGTAGTTGTTTCCAGTTGCGGAAAAAAATCCGAAAAGGAAACAAAATCTCTGGTAGATCAGGAATCAACTGAGATCGAAAAACAGGAAGTAACTCCTGCGCCAGAACCTGAAGCACCTGCAATGGTAGAAGAAGTGGAACCTGTAAAACCAGCGAAGCCAGTTGATACTGGGGACAAAGTGTTTGCAGTGCAAGTGCTTTCACTCACTGATCGTTTTGCCGTGGAATTGCAGCAGGAAACAATGCTGAAGAAAGGCGTGAAAACAACTATCAGTGAATTTGTCAAAGATGGTGAAACATATTACCGTTTGCGTCTGGAAGGCAAATACAGCCGTCATGGAGCAGAAGAAGCAGGAGAAAACGCCAAACGTGATTTCTGGGGAATTACTGATTACTGGATAGTTAAAACTGGTTAGATCTTATACCCTCCCAGAAAGTGAAATCGGGCATCGCTTAAGGAATCGAATATCGGAAATACATGCTCAATTTCTGAAATCTGCAGAACCCTGCGGATATTAGGAGAAATATTGATCAGGCATAACTTCTTGCTTTGAGCATCAAGGGTTCGGAATATCCCCACCATATTTCCAATCCCGGCACTATCAATGAATAATACCTGCTTAAGATCAAGTACAAAAAAATCAGCTTTGGCGGTATACTCTTTTTTTATCAGAGGATGGGTTTGACAAAACTCAAAATCTATTGAGTCTTTGTAAGAGATTACGCATATATTATCTTCACATAAATATTCCGGTTCCATATAATTAAATCCTTATTAATTTCTGAGTTATAATTATTCTAAATAGCTTCCTGCTGTCAAATAATTCCTGCTATTTTCGGATAGTGAGTTATATAAAAATTCATCCGTAAAGTGGGCTAATAAATTTCATGCTTGACGGATATATATGATTTTTTTGGTTAAATCATACTGAATTTGGAGGTTATTGTGAGAAAAATTTTAGTGTTATTTGTTTTTATGGTACTATTAATGGGTGTAATGAATGCTGAAACAAAGTTAAGCATGGAATTATGGAGTCGTTGGACCTATGTGATGCTGGATGGTGCAGATGAAGCAAGTCAGAACGAATTGTCCCTGGCGCGTGGTTATTTTGGACTGGAACAGAAATTCACTGAACAAATCAGTGGTAGATTTCTGGCTGATTTCTTCAGCAAGGGAGCTACGGATTTAGGTGGTGGTTCAATGATAAGCAATGATGGAGCAGGATTGAAGCTTAAGCTTGCTTACGTGAAATTCTCTGATATTCTGTGGAAAAATTCTGACCTTATTGCTGGTTTGCAGTTAACATATTTTGGTACACTCTACGATTGGAGTTATCCTACTATTGACCTTAGTCCTAATGATATGTATGGTTTTGCCACATCTTGCGATTATGGAATTACTCTGGGTGGCACATTACCAATGGGATTCTGCAAATATCATCTGGGTGTGTATAATGGTGAAGGATACGCAAAATCTGGCAATCAGATAGATAATAATATGGGATATCTGGGAGATCTGCGGATTACTCCAATTCCGGGAATCACCCTTGGCGGTTCATATTATATGACTCCTGGCAACGACATGTATTATAATGGCGTAGGTGAAGCAATTGATTATGATACTTCACTTAATAGAATGACAGGGTTCTTACGTTTCACTATGCTTAAGGGCTTCAATCTTCAGGCACAGTATCTTACCAGAACAAGCACTACTGAAGACTGGAATATTATGGATGAAGCTTCTGAAGAAATAGAAGAAACCACCACAGCCGTATCAATTATGCCGGTTATCAATATTAAAGAATTCACAGACGTTGATGCTGAGCTTGTTTTCCGTTATGACATCTATGATGATAACACAGATTTAGATGATGACGTGATAGGATCAATGGCACATGATCTGATGATTGCCGGGATCAATTATTATCTTGTACGTGACAATGCAGGAAAAGCCAAGATGTGGGTACAGGCAGACTATTCCATGATGAATTACAAGTATAAAGATTATACAGATGCCAGCACGATCAAGGTTCAATTACGCTGGAAATTTTCTGAATTGATCAAATAAGAGATTTATTTTTTAATGAAAGAGGGCT
>JAVCCT010000090.1 GCA_030765325.1 Candidatus Stygibacter frigidus
ATATCTTCCTGATTTCATTTTGTAGAAATAAATACCTGAAGCAACCTTGCGGTTGTTATCATCAGTACCATTCCAGATAACCTGATAAGTACCAGCAGGCATTGATTCGTTAATCAGAGTTTTGATCTTCTGACCCTTCACATTATAAACTTCCATTCTCACTAATCCATCTTCTGCGATACCGTAGTTAATGCAAGTTTCAGGATTGAATGGGTTTGGATAGTTATTGTTAAGAGCAGTAAATTCCGGTAACTCCTCGATATTAAGTGTAAAATCTATCTCATTAATAGTACCGTTGATTTCACTGCCAATCAGGTTTTGAGTATCATTAAGACTGATGCGGCAAATCTCACCATTTATAGGCAGAGCTGAAGCCAGAGCCATCTTGCTGCCATTGATGCAGGTGAGAGCTTCATCATTGGAGAAGCAGATTTCCCTGCCTGTGAGATCAGTATTAAGATCAAACAGTAAGGAATAAAGCTCACCATGAGCACTAATGATCAGCTCATTTCCAGTTTGAACAATGCTAAGTTTTGCTGAAGGATGTAAATGATCTTCACGAGCTTCTACAGGGAAGATATCTATTATGCCAATGCAGTATTGCATTACCAGAGCAGCATCATAAGAATCCACATTCGTATCGCCAGAAACATCACCGGCAATCAACTCCCATGTCCAGGGAAGTGGAGCACCTATCGGGTTCATACCTACTGTGAATTGCAGAATATTTGCTGCATCAAAGGCATCAACTACTCCATCGTTAGTCACATCACCATAAAGAAGAGTTTCCATGGAGCAGATGAATACAACTTCGATGATCTCAGATTCCATATTTGAAGAGTAATGAGCACTTACACCAGCAGTATAAGTTATGCCATTAAATAAACCTGTAAGCTGGAATTTCATTTCAGTAGTTTGACCTACCAGATTGCCATCCAGATATACATTATAGAAGTCCACATGTCTGTCACGTGCAGCAAAGGCACCCATAGAGGCTAAAATGTATTCTTCTACTGTGTTAACTCCATCAACCAGTCCAGCCCAGCCGGCGGTTGTGAAGATAGTATGCGATGTCTGAATACCTACATTATTACCATCATAAGTTGAATATGCTTCACCATCAGCATTTGGTGTGAGATAATCAAGATACACACCTTCACGCATTGTAACTTCAGAGAAGATATCTTGTAATTGAACCGTAAGACCTTCAGTACTTCCAGCACCATCAATATCTACAAATTCCGGTCCCTGCTGAGAAACACCTACGACGAAAGCATCCTGATCAGCACTGGCAACTCCCAGATAATCATAAGGGAATTGACCTGCAGAGAATGCTCCAGCACTTGGATAACGATCCCAAAGGTAGTCATGACCACTAAGAACCAGGAATCCACCACCATCAATGTAGGTGCCAAGTTCTGCTTCATCAGTAGTACTTAGAGTATTTGAAAGCTGCCATTGTTCACCGCATTCCCAGATTACTAAGGTGTAATCTGCCATATAATCAGCAGTTGGTCCATCTTCACCTTGAGTAGTGATATCATATACATCATAATCAATTCCGCTGGCATCAAGCATTGCAGTATAATAAGGCTGAGTATCTGTCATATCTATATAAGCGCTGCCATCATCATCAACAAAGAGAATATTGCCAATATTGGGTCCACCAGCACCCGGAGCTTCCCAGGTTATCAGTCCAGTTTCATCATCAACTGCCACATTGGTTGGAGGATAGATGTTTTCCAGCATCTCTACGTTCATCACCATGGGATCTGTAATCCACATGTTACTTTCCACATGGTCGTCATATCCATCCATGCTTATTGTCATGTCATAAACACCTTTCCACACTTCTTCCCAATATACCATTCCGTCAACAACAGCAGATTCATAGGAATGTACACCATCCTGGCATTCCAGAGATACAATTGCACCGTCCATCGGGTCGCCACCATTACCTGTAACATTTACTGTCACGGGCACATACATATCAAAGCCAATCTCATTGGAGAAAGATGGTTCAGAAAGAACTCCACCGGTGTATTCTGCTCTCACGCAATACATATATACACCTGGATCAGTAATTTCTGGCCAGGTAGTATCTTCATAATTGGTGTCTTGAATAGTTTCGGCTATTAGATCCCAGTCTTCAAAGTTTTCCATATCATCGGCAAAACCACGTAAGATAGTATATCCATCCATACGATCCCGAAGAGTGTTTGTTTCTGTAGTTTTACTAACGCTGTTCAGAGCAGTTTTCTTGCTGGTAAAGAATTCGATTGGACGTCCCCTATCTTCCGGTTCGCCTACATATACATCATCAATGTCCCAGCCGGGATACGGTACTGAGCTATCAGAACCAAAGTGGAACTTGAACATTACGTCTTCACCATCATACATGGATAGATCAAAGGCTGCCATTATCCAGCCACCAGAATTTCCATTATACACTACTTCACTATTTAAGCCATAAGCAGTTCCCGGATAACCTCCCAGGGGATCGATAATTGTCCAGGTTGTGCCTTCATCCAAAGATATCTTTATGTTTCCACCATCATATGATGATTCTATATTATACCAGTGATAGAAGATTAATTGTGATTCATCTGATGCTACAGTAATAATTGGAGTATAAAGAGCAGTATTAGCACTATTAGGATAATCTATTCCTGGCCAGATACTCCAGCAGTTTTCTCCACTCCAGGCATTGCCGGCATTAGAGCCATTTGCCCATTCCCAGCCTGCTTCACCAATAAATTCTCCATCATCATCTTCAAAGTCATAAAGTGAACTGATTGAGCCCGCAGGTGAATGCCAGGTAAGCCAGACATTTCCGGCATGATTTTCTTCTGCATAAAGATCAAAGGCAGGATACATCATTTCAGTGATCATGCCTTCATAAGGTACTACGTTTTCATTAATATCAATATTATCTTCCAGAGTAGCAAAATTCATTAGCTCTGCCTGAAGATCATAATTGCCTTTCCAGATTCCAGTTATTGTACATTGTCCCTGATCATCAGTTATTCCCTCATATTCAGGATAATTACCGTCAGGATCAGGTTCAGTGGCGTCCAGAGTCACGATTGCACCTACTGGAATATCTCCTATGTTAGTAGTAAGTGCTACTTCCAGAGAAGCATACATATCTTTGCCTACCCAGTTACTGAATGCCGGGTCAGACATGTTGTCATTAGTATAAACTGAGCGAACTCCGTAGGTATATACAGTACCGTCTTCCAGGTTTGCCCAGCTAACATCGTTATAAATAGTATCTTCTACAACATCGATATTAACCTGTTGCCAGAATGCCCAGTTAGCTTCATCACCAAATACACCACGGATAATATTATATCCAATCAGTTCACGGTCACGACGTGTGTTCCAGTTGGTTGTTTTGCTGAATGGATTTGTATTATGAATTGGCATATATCTGGCAGTTCCAACTTCCTGAATTCCTTGAGGAATATTATTAGCATGAACGCCTATAGCTCCCTTATGAGGAACTATGTTACTGAAATCCACGGTTGGATTATCATAGCTTACAGTCATCTGGCGACCAGTAGGTCCCTGGATCATTGCACGCAGCATAAAGTCCTGATATGCAGATATTGTCCATGGTGTTCCACCAGTTACATAATGCTCAAAGCTTCTACCCATAGTTGGAAGAGTTTCATCAATAGCTACTGGTGCACAATCTGGATATGCACCACCCTGGAGGTAACCAAGGAAGAATTCCGTGCCATCAATTGCTATTGGTTCATCAAATTCAAATGATACCCAGAAATAATCAGTAGGTGTAACTTCTACACTACCGAGCATTTCACCAGGCAATTCAGTAGCTTCATCATAAGCCCATACTGCTGCTGTGAATGTAGTGAGAGCATTTCCTAGTGGCCAGGTGCCATCATAAATATTCATGCTTCCACCAGTTACCAAGCAAGGTCCGCCCTGAGCTGTGAACCATACGGAACGTTCATTATCCGCATCATACCACGCTGTGGCATTTTCACCTTCATCATCATCATAAATGATCTCATATTCAGGCCAGGTTCCTGGAGAATTCCAGATCAGGTCGCATTCAGTATCTTCAGTATTTACCTCAGCAAGAACGTCATAAGGTGCATTGATGATCTCCAGCAATGTGATCAGGGGATAATCTATATCATCACCTGCAACTACCACTTCTTCGCTCCAGGATTGATAACCTTCAAACATAGCAGTGATTGTATAGGTTTGGTTACCATTCACGCTGCTGATGATAAATTCACCATTAGCATCTGTCATGGTTTCCCCATAGAAAAGATCATTTTCCAAAGTGATACTCACACCTTCAAAAGGAGTAATATCAGGAGTATCTGAAGCTGTCACAAAACCTGTGATATCCAATGGATACACGTCTACAACTACTTCTTCCACTTCAGATTCACCAGAATCATAAAATGCTGTGATACCATAAGTATATGTACCATCAGCAACATCCATATCTGTGTATTCCAAATCTACTACATCATCAGCGATCAAAGTACCATTACGGTAAACATTAAAATGCTGGAATATTCTTGTTTCAAGTGGTGCACCAATTCGTACATCATCTATTGCCCAGCCAGGATAAGTGTTAACAGAGCTATCTGTTCCGAAATGGAACATGAACATAGCAGTTTCACCTTCATACATGGTGAGGTCAAATGTTGCTAATACCCAGCCATTAGTACTGGCAGTGAATCCAGGTTCTCCCAGTCCAACAATACTGGCACTTGGATAGCCACCATCTGGGGTAATAATTTCCCAGGTAGAGCCACCATCAATGGAAATATTTACATTTCCACCATCCCAGCTATTTTCACAATCCATATTATGATAGAAACTGAGTTGTCCTTCTCCCGGTATAGCTACTTCAGGTGTAGTTAATTGCCAGTTAGCACTATTAATATAGTTTCCATCTGTTGCAGTTACCCAGGCATGAGTACCAGTAAAGGCACCAAAAGTGGCATCTTCGCCCCATGACCAGCCGGCTGCATCATTACTTACAAATCCTCCATCATCACTATCAAGATCAAAGAATGTTTCATCAGCAGGTTCATTCCACCACAGAGATACATCATTATCTAATACGCTGTAATCAAGGCCAGTAACTGGATTCAGGTTCTCTGTCAGTTGAATTTCCAATGTATATGGTTCATAGATCGGCACCATCTCATCTTCATAGGTTGCCATGTTCTCTTTAGTAACGCGAATATTATAATCACCTTTCCAGATCATCGGGAAATATGCCTCTCCCATTGCATCTGTTAGAAGTTCATATTCATTAAGTTCTCCATCAGGATCAGGAGTCTGACACATGAAAATTGCCTGAGCATCCACGACTGGATTACCAAAGAAATCAAATACTGATACTGTGGCATTAGTATAATAATCTCTGGCTACCCAGTTACTAAAAGCAGGATCTGCCAGGACATTATTAGTATATTCGGCAACTACTGCATACTTGTAAATATCACTATCTACAAATTCCCAGGAGGGATCAGTATATACAGTATCCATCAATCCTTCTGCTATCACATCCCAGTTGGCGGGAATATCTTCTTCACCTAAAAGCAAGCGGTGCAGATTATAGTTCTCGATTATTCTTTCATTAGTATGGGGCAGCAGATTTGCTATTGGACGGAAATTTACATTGTTTTGACGCATCAATCTGTCTTCCGGCATCCCTACATAAACGTCATCAAGATACCAGCCCTGATAGGTTACGGAACTATCCGAGCCAAAATTGAACATGAACATCACATCTTCACCCTGATAGGCGCCTATTTCAAATGTAACCATAGTCCAAACCATATCATGACCATTAAAACATGCTTCACTATTTAAACCATAGGCAGTACCAGGATAGCCTCCCACTGGTTGGATCAATGTCCATGAACCACCGCCATCAGTAGATATTTTGATATTTCCACCATCGAATGTGGTCTCAATATCCATCCAGTGCCAGAATGTAAGCACTGCATCATCTGTAGGAATACTCATTTCAGGGGTTATCAATTGATAATTTACACTATTGGGATATTGAGCATTCAGGTTAGTACCCCACACATTATCTCCGCTATAAGCGCCAGACATATTATCAGTACCCCAAGCCCAGCCAGCAGCGGCTGTAAATTCACCATCATCGCTTTCAAAATCCCAGAAATTAGCACCACCACCAGCATTTGGTCCGTGCCAGACTAAATCTACTGTAGTATCTTCATCATTCTGAGTAGCTATCATATCATAAGCAGGGTTTGCTATCTCATTTACTACGATATCACCAAGATCAGTATTTGTAGCTCCAATCACTGCTTCACCAACCAGAACTTCATAACCTTCAGCTACTACGGTCAACTGATAGGTATTTGAGGAATATACGGTGTTTATGTTAAAGTAACCATCAGCATCAGTGATACCTTCATGAACGCCCATACCGCTTAAGGTCACTATGGCATTTGCCAGTCCGACATTAGGATAATCTGAGCCAACTACGCGACCTGTAACTTCCACTTCAGGTGCGGGTTGAAGATAGAAATCCTGATCTGTAGTTTGATCTGCTACTATAACCACAGTTTCAATATCTTCACTATGAGCAAAAAGAGTAGCATGAGCTTCATAAGTACCTTCAAAAAGGCCTGGGAAGCTATAATGTCCATTAGCGTCTGTAAAGGTATGGATGCGCTGTTCCAGAAGCTCTATCAGTACGCCTTCCAGTGGCTCATTAGTATTTGTATTATAAGCATATCCTTCCATTTGTCCCAAACCAGTAGTATTGATGAACATCATCGTATTAGGAGTGCTGGGTAAAAAATAAGAAGCTGCTGGAGGAGCATAAGGATCGTAATCCTCAGAATCACTGTAAGAGTGAATACAGCGGTTTGCATATTCTGTGTCTGTATAGTAGAAATGGTCTAAAGAACTGTAATACTGGGTATCCATTACTCTTTCCACGAAAATGATCAGGTTTTGTCCTTCATAGATAAAGGGTTCATCCAGATCGATCATGATTTCGTTCATACCTGCTGGAAAATCAAGAGTGCCGCTAAATACCTGAGTCATATCAATAGCAGACTGGTAGCCACCACTCAGGTTTTCTACATCAGTATTCTGCATCCAGATATTGATAGGCATTGCTGTAGGTGAATCTGTAAAATTATTATAATACATAATAGCAGTAATTGCACCACCGCCAAAGCCCTGGGCAGAAAATTCATCAGCATAGTAAATAGTTTGAGAAATTGAATTTCTCCAATAAAAATTAATTGGTGTGGAATTATGGGTAGTAGTGGTATTAGGATCGCCAAACATTGCTGCCTGGCTGTCACCGATCCAGGTCATTTCTGAGCTGGCACTGGCACCATCACCGATGGAATTATAAGGCGTGATCGTGTAAGCATAAAGTCCTTCTTCTGGAATGGAATCATCTGTCCAGGTGGTCATTATACCTGTTAGTTCAAATTCTTCACCATCACTTCTTACTATATGATAGCCTTCAATGGGTTCATTAAAAGGTCCGCCGTGCAATCCAGCAGTGGGATTTGCCCAGCTTAATACACCATTGCCATCCACATTTGCCACGGTGATACTGGTAACTGCAGCAGGTACATCTTCTCCAATATAGGCAGTTGCACTAGCACCCACACCTTCACCTTCATCATTAAAACCTATTACTGTATAACTGTAATATCCAGCTTCAGCAGGATTATCAGTCCAGTTTACTACGCCACCAATTACTGGATCAGTAATAGTGTGAATTAGTTCATCATTACGATAAACGCGCATCTCATCGAGATCAGTAAGAGCATCGCCAATAATTGTCTCGGTAGGATTCATCCAGCCCAGATCTGCTGAAAGTGCTCCCCCTGCATTTGGTGTGACTGTGAACATTTCAGGTGCTGCTGCAGCACCTGTAGGAAGATTATTACCCAATTCATAAACGCAAATATAATCTGGTGTTCCCTGCAGCAGCGCACCAAGTGTTCGTACGGTGGGATCCCAGTCATTCATATAACATAAACCACCAGCGATCGCGCCTGTTCCACCCTGAGCTGTTACATCTACTGTTTCCAGAATGTCAAAAGTCTCAGGATCAATCTTGACGATAGTACATCCGGGTGATTGATGGAATCCATATAAAAAAGGTCCATCAGGATCATCAGAATCATAAGCCATCCCATAAAAATCAGTTCCGGGATTGGCAAAGGTGTCCAATACATTACCATCACGATCCCAGTGGGCTATGGCGTCTCCAAAATTACCACTCCAGAACGTATCTGTGAGCGGATCATAAGCAATTGCTCTCACAAGCGCACCGGTAACAGTAATATTGTTTTCAGGTACTGCTACACCTGTAGCAGATTCCCAGCAGTAAACAGTGCTGGTCGCTGCTGAGCCATACATGTACTCACCATCAAATGCCATATCACGCGTACCTGTTAATGGAACTGTGATAGCTTCAATGTAGTTACCTTCTGAATCGAATTTAAAAACCTGATTTGAGCCACTCCATTTGCTGGCATAAAAGAATTCACCATCCCATTCCATGCCGGATAGTCCGACTTGACCTGTGGGTGTATCTACATCAAACTGTAGTAAATTGTCCCAGGGATCGCGACTGGGGTTAGCGGGGGCATTACTGGTGTTCGGGTTTAAATCTCGCCGTTCAAAACTGCCATTGGGGTCTTTTGCCATCAATGTGCAGAGCATAGCAAGACTGAGTAAAATAAATAAAATCTTTTTCATAAACGATTCTCCTTGTTTTGATTACTTCATAGCTCTCAATTTTTTTTTACCACATTATAAATACTTACAACTAAATTACGATAAAAACGCTCACAAATCCTTTTTCTAATTATTTATAAAAATGCTGAATCTCAAAATGCCTAAACCACTATTTTTATATATTCCTTACCTCAAATTAAGGATAAATTATGTCAAGAAAAAAAATATATTTATTAAAATTTATCAAAAGAGACTGTTCAACATATTTTGAGGATTTTCACCGTAGGTGATATTTATTTGTAGCCCCAGGTTGGAGCGGAGCGACAATCTGGGGCTTTATAATTTATATTCACCTACCCGTCCCAAACACCGGC
>JAVCCT010000387.1 GCA_030765325.1 Candidatus Stygibacter frigidus
GCCGGTGTTTGGGACGGGTAGGTGAATATAAATTATAAAGCCCCAGATTGTCGCTCCGCTCCAACCTGGGGCTACAAATAAATATCACCTACGGTGAAAATCCTCAAAATATGTTGAACAGTCTCTTCCGGGGGGATCCCAGATTTAATTTTTATCTCTTGACAATTAGATCATAAGTGCCATACTTTGATAAATAGAGTGAGGAAAATATGAAGAAACGTAATCTAAAAACCAGAACGTTGAATCATATCCAGAAATTCAGCATTGAAATGCCAGCAAAAAAGGTGATTGAAAAAATAATGGAAAAAGGGCAGGAGAATCCCTTCGTATCTCAATTCTATAGTGTGTTAGTTTCACGCAGAAGCGATGAAAATCTTCTGGATGCTCCTCTTAATTTTATTGTCTGTATGGATCTTTTCAAAGTCAAAAAAGTCTTTGAAGTCAAACGTGATGAGTATCAACCTAATTTAAAAACTCTACTGCTAATTAGCCTTATTAATTCCATCATGGCTGCTCAAAATATTGTTTATGAAGCTAATAATCAGAAATTAGGTACTTTTTTTCTTAGTAATTCTCTTGATCAAGTAAAAACTTTCCGTAACAGATGGAATCTCCCGGATTATGTGATACCCTTAACAACTATTGCAGCAGGATATCCAGATGAACCCCCTAAAGCACACCATGCTTTTCCTACTAAATTCATTTACTTTGAAGATGAATACACCCCTATCGAGGACTTTAATATTCATGATCTTATCTATAAACTTAACAACAATGAAGATTTGATAGAATATTATCGGACCCTTACTGAAGAAGGGACTTTGCAGTCGCAGCAATTCGGAGACTGGATGGAACTTCTTCAATTCAATTGTCAGCTTTGGGATGAAAAAAGAAGAGAACTTGATCTTATCATTAAGGAATGCGGTATCAACTTAGAGGAGTTATAATCTAACCCGGTTTTTTATAGATATAAGTAATTACTATCTTTGCTGCTTTTGCAGTCCAGTTACTTCAACTGGTTTCAATAAACGCCACATTCCAGGAGGTAATTTACCCAGAGTTACATTACCTATCTGCAGACGCTTAAGTTCTATTACCTCAGAACCTACTGCTTTCAGCATATATCTGATCTGCCTTTTTTGACCCTCATATATTGTCATTTTAAGCTGCGTTGTGTGCTCTCCCCTATGCTTCACAAAAACTTGCGCCGGTAACGTTTTCCCGGTTTTTATCTTTACTCCCTTACGCAATGTATCTACCTGCTCCTGCTGCAATTGACCCTTCACGGCTACTTTGTAAACCTTTGCCAGTTTATATCGCGGATGCATTATCTTATTGGCAAAATCTCCATCGCTGGTAAATAGAAGCAGCCCTTCACTATTATAATCAAGCCTGCCTATGGCAAATAAATGCACTCCAAAATCCGGCAGCAATTCATAAACCAGCTTCCTGCCGAAATCATCACGCGTTGACACCAGATAGTTTTTGGGTTTATTAAGCATCAGGTATATCTTATCTGCTATCACCTCTATAAGTTTGCCATTATTACTCACTTTGTCATTCTCAGGATCTATCATAGTTGCCAGATCAGTGGTTACTTCGCCATTAACTGCTATCCTGCCTTCCCGCACCAGATCTTCTACCTGACGCCTTGATCCCAGATTACATCTTGCCAGGTATTTATTTATTCTTATCATTACTATTTTACCATTGCTCCAGGGTATTTTTCATTATCTCATTAAATAGTTTCTTATAAATGGCTTCCCGTGCTTCTTCCTCTGAATGGTATTCTGATTCATCATTAGTCTCTGAATATACTTCAGATAATATCAGACTATCCTTCTCCCAGATAACTTCCCCTGTGGTCATATCTGTAAAACTCAATCGGTATAACAACCTCACATTATATTCCTCTATCCCGCTTTCATCATAAGTATCTATCTTGCGGCTGTAATCCATGATCACACCTTCCAGCATGCAATCAGGTGATAAGGATACCACTCGCAGTCTGCCATCTGAATTATACTCCGAATTTAGATAGTTCCATAATTCCTCTTCCAGATTAAACTGGTCAGATTTATTCTCAAATCGCTCAACTGCAATAGTCTTCAAATGCGGCAAACTATTGGAATACACCGAATATGAACAGCTATTAACTATCAATAGCAAGAATATCATTCCTACCATCAAATATTTATACATCTATCACCTCGCATAATGTCTTTTTATCTGATTACGTCTCCTGTCAAGATATATCTCCAACCTATGTAAAACCTTACGGATGTCTTGACTTCCATAATGGTTGGCAGTAATACTCTCTTTACTTCCTCAGCAACTCTTTTAACTGCAATTTATATAAATGCCTGATCTGCAAAAAATCACTCTCATATATACCTTGCTTGAAATCCGGAAATGCCCACTCCGCTGCAATATATCTTCCCTTACGATAAAACATTGTAATATCTACATAGATACCATCTCTCAAATATATCTTCTGATAATTATATTTTGCCGATGCCAGCACCAGTTTATCATAATCCAGATAGCCCGGATCAAGATTAACTCTCCGTTTGCCCGATTCCGATAATTCTTCTTCTATCTGATTTGTTGCCAATTTGATCTCCGCCAGACTGCCCGGACTTATTAAGGTATTATAAGAATTAAAACTCCTGAATATCGGCTTACCCATTTCCGGTTCATAATAATCAGTAAGATCAAAGAAATATTCCTGGCTTTGATAATCACTTATGCCCCAGCGTTCCTGCACCAGCTCCAGTGCTTTGCGGTATTTTTTCGGTTCATGATACAAAAACCCGATCACCAGTTTTACCGGTTGAACATCAATAGGCTTCATTTCTTCCCCCTTTCACGAGAAAAGCTATCTGCTTCCTCCAGTAAATTCTCTGGAATTCCAAATGTCTTCTCGATCTGCTTCATCCAGTTGCCATCCATCCTATTTTTCTTTATCCCGCTTCTGCTCACTTCCCGGAAATAATTATTATGAATATAGATCATTCCCTCTCGCTCCTGACGCGTTAAACAGATGCCATTCATCCCTGGTCGCTCAAAAGATTTCAACCAGAGCTTCAATAATTTTTCCCGATTGCAAACTCTATCCTTAAATGAATATCGCCTCTTCTTCTGCCTGCCGTTAAAGGTTATCAAACTATATTTTATCCTGTCATATTCAAGTATCACTCCACTACTTCTCGTTCTATAAACCTGCTGCTTTCGCCCTGATAATTGCAGGGGTGTCATCAGCAGATAGCCCGGATCACACCACCAGTGCACTCCATCCAGCATCACCACCAGTCCGCAATGAACGTCTTTGCCCCATTTCATATCTGCAGAAACAGGATAGCACGTGAATCCAGCATTTGCCAGAATTGTTTCCAGAAAAAAGGTCAGCGAATAACAGGTGCCCCCTAATCCAGATTCTAAGTATTCTCGCCAGATAGTATCTGGTAACCTAATCTCCACCTCACCATACCCATATCTGCGCCCGTATTTGATCAATTTAGACACATTCTCATAAGGTATCGAGCGGAAGGCTTGCAATACCTGGTTCAAACCTCTGAAATCTGGCTTAATATCTGTAATACCATTATGCTCCAGAAACTTATCGGCAATATTACGGTATTGCTCAATATTAAAAACTGCTATCTCCAATTATCCTAATCCGCTAAAAAATCAAAGATATTACCCAGCATATTTGATTGCCTTTTATAAAACTCCGTATAACCGCATCTCTCACAACTTATCGTGATAAATTTCTTGTTCTGAATATCAAACAACTTGGCAAGATAAGACCCGGTAGCCCGCATCTCATCCTTCACATAACTCGTATTCCCACACTTGGGACACACATAACTGATCAATTCTCTTTCTTCCATAAAACACCTCTGCCCTCATTTCTTCCCATCACACCAATTTCCTGTCAAGCACTTTGCCACTCGTTCCTTCTCTTCCTCGTTCCCTCACTCACTTCCCTCCCTTCAACATCTCCTCCAATCTCGAGATATTCAGCTTCCTCCAGTTTCCGCAGATGCGTGCTCAGATTCCCATCCGTTGCACCCACCCGCTTCTTTAGATAACTGAATTCCGCTTTCTCTACTCCATCAAGGACTGCCACGATAGCCGTGCGTATCTTTGAGTGTAATAGTTCGTTTAATTGCTGATAATCAAACAAATCTTCGCCAGACATAATCAATTCCTCTTGTAATAACCATTTAATATGAACCCTGGTAAAGCATGCAGAAGCAGCATCATTAATCCAAATACCAGAAAGTTTTCTAATGCTACCCAGAAAAATAATAATATACTTTCAAGCCACCATAATACCCCAGCTACGCGCTCCCATTTGAAATCATTCATCCAGCCACTGATAAAATGTGACATTCCCATAACCATTCCAATCAAAGGACAAATTACCATTGGACTTATTACTCTGGAAAATGGACCTGAAAACCCGATTATCGACATACAGATCCTTGCTGCCATCCACAAATAACCATACATCTTACCCGTCCAGTCAATATAACCGGCTTTCCGATCTTCCTTGCGAGAGGATATCATAGTAAATACCCAGCCAACTACGACTATTCCCAGCCAGAGTAAAAGTATGTTATTGCCCATTCCTCTTTTTACCAGATAAAAATTACCTATCATCCCTAAAAACACTGCTATCCCCCAAATGATAAAATAAATCCCAGATCGGCACGAAGTGACTACCTGGGGTTTATGATATAATAAGACGCCCCACCCCCATAAAATGTAGAAATATTTGAATGGTATGAAAATTGCTTTATATTATTGTGAAAGAAGCTGTAAAGAAAAGGAGTATATATGAAGAAAGGAATTGTTATTTTAGTAATAGCACTGTTTAGTGTTTTTCTATTTGGTGGTAATATAGAGTATTTCTTATCGATGGAGTTTCCCGAACTTAATATGAATGGGGAATATCTGGAGATAAATTATAGTGATTGTATTGAAATTGCTTTAGAGGGTGAACCATCCCTTCCATGGAAAGGAATAGATATACTTCTTCCACAGGATGAGGAAGTTACAGGTGTAAACATTGTAGACATCCAATATTATACAATGGAAGAGAATGGGGTTATTGCCCCGGCAGTTCGTCCTTTCCCCATCAGTCAGCCAGCGCCAGCAGATTATCAGGCAGTACCGGATCCAGATATTTATGAAAGAGACGGCGTATTTCCACAGCGGAGTGTGAGTGATGCTTACACCGGTTATCTTTGCGGACATGGTATTGCTTCATTAAAGTTTTGCCCAGTAGAATATAATCCAGTGCGAGGAAGTGTGAGATTTGTGAAATCCATCACTCTTGATCTGGAAACTCGAAACAGCGTAAGAGCCCAGGAAGTGGAAGCAAATTTAAAAATCAATCCTGCAATCGAAGCGAGAATCGATCAGATAGTAGATAATCCTGAAGCATTATCAAGTTATAGATATAATGAAAGTAATGAAAGGATTATGGATTATGATATTCTATTGATTACTAATTCAGATTTAGAACCCTCTTTTCAGGGCTATATAGATTTCAAGAAATCAACCGGATTTTCTGTAGCAGTAGAGCTTGTTGATGATATTTATAATAGCTATACTGGCATTGACCAGGCAGCTCAGGTGAGAAGCTGCATAATATCATATTATCAAAGTTATAATATCCAATATGTTATCCTGGGAGGAGATGCGGGGAATCCAAATGAAACAGCGATTGTACCCCATAGAGGCTTTTCTGTTGATGATGATCCTTCATTGCCTTCGGATATGTATTTTTCAAACTTAGACGGCACCTGGGATAATGATGGTGATGGTTACTGGGGAGAACAAAGTGAAATAGACCCCTATGCAGAACTGGCAATTGGCAGAATTTGCGTAGATAGCCCTACAGAAGTTACCAATGCTATCAATAAGCTGATATTTTATCAAAACAGTCCTGTAATAGAAGATATTGAAAAGGCTGTCATGGTAGGAGAATCATTGAACGATAGTCCTCAAACCTGGGGTGGAAATTATAAAGACCAGATAGCGAATGGTGGATATTATAATGGTTTAAGTACAACTGGGATCAGTGACAATTTCAATGTAAATTATTTCTATGAAAGAGATATGAACTGGAATAAATATAGTCTTTTTGATGAATTTTCTGATGTGGGGATAAATCTTTTGAACCATTTAGGTCATTCCAGCGTAACATATAATATGAAAATGGATACTGGTGATCTTACAGCGAGTAATTTTACAAATAATGGTTTAACCCGCGGTTTTGTGATTGGATATTCACAGGGATGTTATAACGGTTCATTTGATAATTGGCATTATAATGGTTATTATACTGATGATTGCTTTGCAGAGAAATTTACTGGTGGTATATCCAGTGGCGAGGTTGCCAGTATTTCCAATTCTCGTTATGGATGGTATATGCCCGGAGGTACAAATAGTTCCTCACAATATTATGACCGGTTTTTTTTAATGGGATATTCGGCGAAGGCATCAGTGAAATTGGATTAGTGAATCAGTATTCTCATGAATATAACGTGAGCATGATGCAGGGTGACAGTAATTATCGCTGGGCATGCTATGAAACTAATCTTTTTGGAGACCCGTCCATGGATATCTGGACAGCAGAACCGGTAGATATGGTAATCAACTATCCAGTTTCGCTACCTATAGGAATATATCAAATTCAGATAACTTCAGATACTGAAAATGCCAGAATAGCATTAATCCAGGATGGTGAATTGATCGGAAGAGGAATCACGGATGCCACAGGTACTGCAAATATTGAAACCTTTGAGCCCTTAAGTTCACCGGGACTTATCAGTGTATCTGCCATAGCTCATAATAAGAACCGTTTCCAGGGAAATATTGTAATCGCTACAGATCAGGCTTATATCGTGATGCAGGCATTGGAAATTGATGATGTAACCGGTAATAACAACGGACTTCTGGATTATGGAGAAACAGCGGATTTGAATCTTAGCCTTAATAATGTGGGTAATCAGGTAGCTGATAGCGTAACTGTAACAATTTTTACTTTTAATCAGTATTTGAATATTGTAAATAGCACAGTATATTGTGGTGATATAAATGGAGACAGTATTATAGAATTTGACGGAGCATTCAGCATAGAGATTTCAGATGAAGTTACAGATCAGCAGAC
>JAVCCT010000301.1 GCA_030765325.1 Candidatus Stygibacter frigidus
AATATAAATTATAAAGCCCCAGATTGTCGCTCCGCTCCAACCTGGGGCTACAAATAAATATCACCTACGGTGAAAATCCTCAAAATAGATTGAACAGTCTCCAACTATGGGATGCTAATTCTTTTCCTATTTTAATTGACAGAATAGCAATATTGGTTTCACCATGATATTAGATAATAATAATAATAATGGGGAATAAATGAAAATTTTGGTTATCAGATTATCCTCTCTGGGGGATATAGTTTTCACTGAACCGGTAGTTCACTATCTTGCTGTTCAATATCCTGATTCTGATATCTATTATCTTACTAAACCAGCATTTAATGATGTGCTTAAATCCTTTCCTGATGAAATAAATCTAATTCCCTGGAATAATGATCTTAATTCCCTGCTCACACTCAGAAAATTTAAATTTGATCTCGTAATTGACCTGCATAATAAACCGAATACTGCCTTGATCAGATTATTCTGCCGTGCAAAGATCAAATCCGTCTATAATAAAGCTCATCGCTTAAGAAATAATATTGTCGCTCACACCACTTCTCAATCTATCTCATCAACCCTTGATCTTTATTATTCTGCCCTGAAAAAAATCAATGTCATCCCTCAATCTGGTTATCCCCAAATTAACGCCGATGATTCAGCAAATGCACTCTTAAAAGAAAATAATCTGCAAAATGATAATTTTATCCTCATTTTCCCTGGTGCCACCAGTTTTACCAAAAAATGGCTGCCAGAATATTTTACCGCATTGATCAACCTGATCTCTCCAGACATTCAGGTTGTACTTGCTGGAGGCAAATCAGAATGTCAATTAGCTGCCCAGATTATCCTGCAATGTAATGATCAGGTTATTGATCTCTGTGCCAAAACCAGTATCAGACAATTAATTTCTCTTATCCATAAAGCAAAGGCAGTGATAGCAAATGACAGCGGACCCGCTCATCTGGCAGCAGCACTCCATAAACCCCAAATCACTATCTTTGGTGCCACATCTCCCAAACTCGGATTTGCTCCGCTTAATGATAAAAATGTGCTCATCACCCAAAATCTCCCATGCTCCCCCTGCGCACTACACGGCAGCGATTCCTGCCCCAAAAATCACTTCAACTGCATGAAATCTATCACTCCCCAGATTGTTTACAAAGAATTGCTCAAAATACTATAAATAAAGAAAATCCACCCCACTAAGCAGGAGTTTTGAACGGTATCCGGACAAGATTCCTGGCGATCAGTTACTACCCCTATGCCCGTCCTGAACTCCTGTCTCGAGTACGGAAGAAGTCCTGACTAATTTTTTCGCATAAATCCGTGGCTAAAAATTCCCTTTTATATCTCCCTGGCAGCACTAATAGATGATTTCCCAGCGGTCTATCAAGCAGTTTAGTTAATTCACCAGGATCAATACTGATTTCAAGCTGAGTTCTGCAAAGGTTTTCTTCCTGCAGATGTCCCGTTACCCTGCCTTCTGCTACCCAGATTTCATCCAGATTCCTGCCACCCAGACGAAATAATGTCACCTCATCATAATTTAGCTTTCCCTGAATTCCCACTCCCAGCCCTGACTCAAAATGGGAACGCAGTACTATTTGCTTCAAAACATTCAAAGGTGCTGTGCAATGTGCCAATGTTATAATAGATCTATCCCTGTCAATTCTGGCTGGATTTGCCATCCAGGGGATATTTCCGGTCTGCTTATGAGCCCACACCATACCAGTAATACTGGCAATATCACCCTCGCAACCTGCTGGAATATTCTCAGAATTTAGCTTTCCTAATGCATAACAGGCAGTCATACTCATATCTTTCACCAGATCAAAGCAGCGGACAGTGATTGCATCCAGATCATATTCAGATATTAGCTGCTTCAAAGCTTTAAAGACTGCATCAGAATTGATCAAATCCTGCTCCAGCGGTTCTTTTACCTGTGCAACACACTGAATAATGTTTCCACTTTCGGATTCGTCCATAAATCTGAGGATCAATTCCTCCAGATAAGAGATATTCACTTTTACCAGTTCAGTATCCCAGGTTTTGCTTAGTATTTCTTCCGGGTAAGAACTGGCGATCAGCCAATCTGATGGTTCTCCAATTACTCCTATTCTACTGGCAAGTGGTCTGCATCTGGCTTTATCAACAATTATCTGATCTCCTCTTGTTTCTAAATCGAAGTCTTGTCCTTCCAGATCAATTATTTTTACGTTTCTCCCCTGCCGTTGCAAAAATGCGGTTATCTCCAAAGCTGCTGCCAGGGAATTGTTACCCCTGTGAGTGAATAATATCATCTCATTACCTGTATGCCTGCTGAACTCTTCTATTGCCAATTGCTCTGTCCCACCCGTAAGAATCAATAATCCCTGATAATCCCCATCACATTCAATCGCATGCACACCTTTTGCCTGCAGACCAATAAACAAGCTCTCCAATATCTGCATCCTCATCCCATCATCCAGAAAATCCGAATAAATTACTTTTAACCTCAGTTCCATCTATCACTCCCATATAAATTTCTTTTACTTTTCACCTCTTCAACTTATAATATCCATAAAGTCTGTCATGTCCATCACGTCCATAAAAATCCCTCCAGTACATCCAAAACTTGTTCTTATCTACAAGACAGTCATTATTATTCACTTAATAAGAACGTATTTTATGAATAAAAGATATATTATGTGATATTTTACTGAAAATTACATGTTTTCGCTCAGATAATCAAGAATTTCTCTAAAATTCAGCGATATTATATCCATATCATATCCTAAAATACCTCATAGTAGTGATTATAGACAATCTTAGATTTTGCCCCACCTCTTTGGAACCTTTTAGGCGGAACAACAAAGCACATAGTGGCATCTGATATTTCCGACTTGTCGTAAATGGAAGAGCTACAATAATTTATATTCTTAATGTGAAATCGCCCATGTTCCGTAACACATGATATATAGATAGATAGATGATCATGCCTTTTTCCTTATTGGTGATTTAACTACTTCAATGATTTTTATCTGGTTAGTGATTATATCAAAAGTA